>DASXMJ010000188.1 GCA_036495685.1 Candidatus Binataceae bacterium
CACCTTGGCTGGTGTGATCAACGCGAACAGCGCTAGCGCGACGATCCAGGTGGGCAGTCGCTTAAGCATCTCTCCCCATCCCCACCGCTCTGAGCGTACTGGCGCGTTCTTCACCCCCACCCGACGCGATGCGCCGGTTGCGACGCTGAGGTGGCCTTTTGCCCCGATTCAGTTGCGCGTTGCCGCCGGGCTTGCGAGCGGGCCACAGCATGACCGCCCAATAGCAAACGAAGGCAATCGCAACAGAAAGGCCGAGCGGGCGTCCTAGTTCATCCGGGCCTGCCATGCCGCCGTGCGCGAACCCCAGGGAAGCCGAGGTGAGGATCCACGCGCCCCCGGCGCACGCCCCTGCGATCAGATTGCGTGTTCGGCTTCGCATGGCGGTCACAGCGTCTTGATGTAGCGGCGGATCGGCCACACCGCCAGGTAGCGTCCGATGAACTGGCCTATCCAGTAGCCGACCACGGCGAGCGTGCCACCGAACACCAGCGACACGTACTGGGTTTCACCGAGAAAACTGCGCAGCGCGCCGCGCTCGATATGGCGCAGGTACTCGGGCGTTTGCGAGCGGATGTAAACAATTCCCTGCACGTCCGCGACGGTGAGCACGTGATTCATGAAATGGGCCGGCTGCAGAAACGGCGTGAGCGGCACATAGTTGAACGCCCACACCAGCAGTGCCCAAATGGGCCCTCCGAACAGCGAGGTCAGAATGAAGCTCCGCGTCTTCAGCAGGATCCAATCCAGAATGATTGCGGCGCACACCGTGGAAATCGGCCATACGAAATTCAGCGGGTAAGATTCTGCGACGTGCCACTGAAAGAATCGGCCCACCCAGGCGAACAGGAAAAAAGACACCGCCGTATAGGTGGCCCCGGTCGGGAATCGCCACGCGACCCACTGAATATATTGCAGGGCTGACGGAATGATGATGGTCGCAAACGCGGTGATCACCGGCCACCATTGCGGGTCCTTCCAGTCGGTCCAGAAGTCCCAGTCGCCGGCGAACAGCTGCTTGGTGATGTCGGCGGCACCGCCGACCACGAAGATCGCGGTGACCCAGAACACCAGGTCCCACTTGCGATCGATCCATTTGTACCGCTTGTTGAGCAGCGCGCGGAGCTCAAGCCGGCGCTGACGCTCTCCAGCCGTGGTAGTGCCTGCCGCCATGTCGAGCCCTCAGTCCGCCACGGCTTGCGCGCGCGTGGGCGTTTGCCCGGCGGCATCTTCTTCCGCCTTTTCGATTTCGAGCAAGCGCAATATTGTCTCACCCCATACCGCGAACATCCCGGCGGCCAGCCATCCATACATGACGAATGGCCAATGGAACGGCACCGCGAAGAACTCCTCGGAAATCCACAGGCTGTGGCCCCACTCGTTGAACGCGACTTCCATGCATTCGAGGACCGCGGCGGCAATCAGAAGAAAGAACGACCACGGGAAGCCGAGGTTAGGCGAGTAAAGCGCCGGAATGCGATATCTTCCGTACAGGTACGCGCCCAGAGCGAGCACTACCGAGAGCGGAAAGAAAAAGTAGAACATCGGGATGTGGGTGGGCGTGAGGGCGGTGTCGCGCACCAGAGTCTGATGCCACGCGCCGTCCCAGTTGGGCCAGAAGCTCGCCTCGATGTAGATGGACAGGCTGGTGACCCCGACGATGCTCCACAGCACCGCGATGCGGCGGACCTCTTCGGCACGCGAGAACGGCTCGGTAGCGAGTTGGCGCCCGGTGCGCATAAGCCATCCGTACCAGAGCCCCGTGAAGACGCCGAGCGTGACCAATTCACCCCAGAAAAGCGTTCGATAGTAGAGCGTGAACTCGTGACTCGCCGAGTTGAGTCCGGCCGTGAACGCGAACTTGTAATCCCAGAGCCACAGAAACAAGTTCGCGCCCATCACCAGCGCCGAGCCCCAGAACAGCGATTGCCATCCCACCATCCAATCGGTCGGATTGCGCTCGCTGCCGGTGGCAGCCCCGCCGCCCATCTGCGTGTCGATTTTTCGCGCTGAACCAGCCATTTGCGTACTCCCTGCGGAGCGCTTCGCGACTAAGCGCCTCCGCGTTCTACTGGACCTTGAGCTCCGTAACCACCCGCTGCGAATTCATCCCCATCCCTGCATACTCGCGCTCCTGGCGCAGATCGGGCCCAAGCATGAACACCCGTGTGATATGATTGGGAGAACCGTCCGGCAAGCGCCGGTTATCCACTCCAAATGCTGTCGTTATGCGAGCGACGTCGGCGGCCGTGCCGGTCAGAAACAGCCATCCGCTCATGTCGGCCTGCCGGTCACGCGCCAGCTTTAGGAGCAGCGCGGGCCGATCATGCTCCGGATCGTTGGTAATGGTTACCAGCACTACCCGCGAGCCGAGTTCGGGACGGATCGCGTCGGCGATTTGCCCGAACTTGTTGATCAGAGCGTCGCACATTCCCGGGCATCCGACGTGAACGAAATTCAGCAGTATCACCTTTCCCTTGAGCGAACTCAGATCGACGGGCCGCCCGTGATCGTCAATCAGCCGCACGTTGGGAAGTGTCGCCACCGTCTTGGTGGGCGTGTGACATCCTGCCGCACAGATGCTCAGAGCGACGACCACCACCGCAAGCCGGGTGAATGCCGCGGCACGGCGATGACGGCCGCGTAATACGACGTTGCGCCGATAGCGAATAATCGATATTGCCACCAGCGCGAGTACCCCCAGCACCAGCACAAAAGGCACCACAAGAGCCCGATACCACGCCCTGACCCGAATGGGAAACGAATATTCGGAGGCCTTTGCAGCGCCCGGCGACCCGATTGAGACGGTCGCCAGGTAGCCAAAACCCTCGGCCAGATTGACCTGGGTATCGACCACTCCGCGCGGGTAAACCGCGGGCGCCAGCGAGACCGCAAGATGCCTTGAGCCGTCCCGGCCAGTTGCAAAGATCCGAACCCCGATGGGCACACGTCGCAGCTCATCGCCCAGCGTATCGAGTACGAACACGGTGTTGCCCTCGCGCGGAACCTCGTCGCAATACTCGGCATCCGGGTCGAACTCGGGCTGGTACAGGGTGATATGAATCACCGAGGCGCCAAGCTTGCGCTCGCAAGGATCGTTGGGTCCGCCGAACTTATGTGCGTGCGCGGGTGACGCCGCTACCCACCACAGCCCACACAGCAATGCCACGCGCCAGTGGCACCCGATCGCTTTCCGTTCGCGCAACCCCGCGCCCATCTCTCATAGACTGCGTTTAGTGCACTGGTCCGCGATGTACTCGGCCTGCCGAATCGCCAGAGAGACGATCGTGAGCGTTGGATTTTCGGCGGCGCTGGAGCTGAACTGGCTCCCGTCCGAGATGAACAGGTTGCGGACGTCGTGGGTCTGCCCCCACTTGTTGCATACGCCGTCCGACGGCTTCTCGCTCTGCCGGCAGGTGCCGAGGTTGTGAGTCGATGGATAAGGCGGAACCTCGACGGTCCGCGTAGCCCCGACCGCATCGTACACTGCGGCGCCGCGCTTGTACGCGTAGCTCCGCATTGCGAGGTCGTTCGGATGGTCATCGTAGTGCACGTTCGGGATGGGCAAGCCGAACTTGTCTTTTTCGGTCGCGTGAAGGGTCACCGCGTTGTTCTGCTGTGGCAGGTCTTCACCCACGATCCACATTCCCGCCATGTTCGGATAGCCTTCGAGCAGCTCGGTATACTCCTCGCCCCACGCACCCGGATTCAGGAACGCGGCGGCAAATGGAAGACCCAGCGAGATGGTTTCCAGCTCGAAGCCTCCGGCGAACCCCCGCTTGGTATCAAAGATGGCTTCGTCTTGAATAATTCCCGCCATCACCGTCCCGCGATACATGTGCACCGGCTGTTTGAACACGCCGAAAACCGACCCGGTCGTGTGCCGCATGTAGTTGCGGCCGACCTGTCCCGACGAGTTGGCGAGCCCGCTCGGAAACTTGCTTGAGTGGGAATTGAGCAGCAGGCGCGGCGTCTCTATGGAATTGGCCGCGATGCACACCGCGCGCGCCTTCTGAAATTGATGGTTCCCGTTCTTGTCGGCGTAGAGCACTCCGATCGCGCGGCCTTGATCGTTATGCTGAATCTGCATGACCATCGACTCGGGCCGCAGGTCGAGCTTGCCGGTCTTTTCGGCCGTCGGAATCTCGGTGTACAGCGTCGACCACTTAGCGCCCGATTTGCAACCCTGGAAACAGAACCCGAGCTGCCAGCATGCGGAACGCCCGTCCCGCGGGCGGCTGTTAATGGCCATGCGGCCTGTGTGAACGGTCTTGTATCCGGCGCGGGTCGCGCCGTTGTACATGACCTTGAAGTTGTTGTTGCCCGGCAGACCCGGAATATCGTTGGTGCGCGTCACACCCATCTTGTACTCGGCCTTCGCGTAATACGGCTCGAGCTCCGCGAGGGTGAGCGGCCAGTCGAGCAGGTTCGCGCCGCTTATTCCCGAGTAATGGGACTTGGCCTTGAATTCATGTTCCTGGAGGCGCAGCGAGGCTCCCGCCCAGTGGACGGTCGTCCCGCCCACTGTCTTGCAAATCCACGTCGGGAGGTTGGGGAAGTCTTTCGCGACCCGCCAGTTGCCGGAAGTGGTGCGTTTGTCGAGCCACGCGAGCTGATTGAACGCGAACCACTCCTCGTTGCGAAAGGTCGTCGACGATTGACGGTCGCCCGCTTCCAGCAGGACGACCGGGAGGCCCTTCTGGCAGAGCTCGTTGGCGAGCGTGCCGCCGCCGGCACCCGAGCCGACAACTACGATAACCGAGTCATCATTCGATGCGTAGGTAGCCATCGTTACCCCTCCTCAAGCCGGCTTCGGGCTGGCGGATTCAGGAGGATCGGGCAGCCAGGTCAGGTCGTTGAAGCCCTTGCGAATGTAGCCGCCGAACTTGTAGGCCGGTCCCTGGTAGCCGAGCACCTTCCAGACCGCGGGGTCGCTGTAGAGGCTCTGCAATTCGACGGAGTGGACCTTCTGAAAGAATGGCGTCGCTTCGATTTTCTTGAGCGCGGCGGTCTGCTCCTTTTCGGTCAGATCGACAAAGCGCTTTCCGGCCGCGTCCAGCGTCTCGACGCCTTCCGAAATAAGCTTCGCGACGGTGGAATCGCCCTTGGCAGCCGCATCGATATCGCGCACCACGCTCCAATAGGGACCGTCATCCAGCTGCTTATGGGGAAAGACGCGCCGCGTCATCTTGAGCAGCGTCTCCCCTTGATGCGGCTCGAGCGTCGTAAGCTGCGGTGCGCCCCCGGAGGCAGTGGCGAGACCGACCACGCCAGAGGTGGCGGCCGCCGTACCGACGACCACCAAGGCTCCCGCCTTGAGGAACTCCCGTCTCTTCATGATGATTTCCTCCGTCTCGAAGGACTCACTTACCCCACGCGCGAATCTGCTTCACGATCGCCGCAACTACATCGGGACTATTCACCAGATCCGGGTTTCCCGGCATCGAGGGGCTCAAGCCGACGGCGGGCCCACCCTGTACGATGGCCGTGGCGAGCGTCTTGTCGGTGACCGATTTCTGCCATTTGCGATTGTGAAAGTCTTTCGGGGGCGGAACCAAGGACGGCGCGCCCGGCCCGTGTCCATCGCCGTTCTCGCCGTGACAAATCGCGCACCGATCTGACAGCAAGGCCTTGGCCTCATCGTCCGCGCCGGCGGCCGACACCGATGAAATCGGCGTCATGACCGTCATCAGCGCAAGCGCGCCGACCAGACAAATGAATACGCGAGTCCCACCCACGCGACCCTGATTAGTAGCATAAGTGCCGGGCCGTCAAGTTGAAGAGCGGGCGTCCACGCGGCTGTCTACGCGGCGCCCGCGTAGGATCAATCGCGCCAGCCGCATGAGCTGAAGCAAGCCGTCGAGGCCCGGGGGCGCCTTACGGAGTCCCCCGGGCCCGGTCCTCGATCAAAGGGTTGCCAGGAAATTCGCGAGGTCCTGCTTTTCCTGGTCGGTGAAACCGACGTTGAACCGCTGCTCGTAGAACTCTACCGCATCGCTTAGGGTTGCGGCTGAGCCGTTGTGAAAATAAGGCGCGCGGGCCGCGAGCCCGCGAAGGATTGGCCCTTTGGTCTTACCGATGTCCGCGCAGTTATTGCTGATAAGGGCACGTCCGGGATCGGTGACGTTGAAGGTCTTCCCTAAGAGCGGACTATTCGGATCTGTGCATGTCACAGCGAAGACGGGCAGGCCAGAGACGTCCAGTGGTTGGACCGGGTTGGCATCGGTGATGCCGATGTCGAGCGGCGCCTTCACCGAATGGTCGCCGATATTCGGCGTGTCGTGGCAGGTACCGCAATTGCCGATAAAAGATGGCTGATTAAGGACATCGTTTATGCCAGTTACGCCCGTGATGTTGATTGGCTTCGTGTTGAACACTTCTTCGCCGCGGGCCACGGACTTCCGAAAACTGCTCACCGGGTCGTTGCCAGGCAAATTCGCCCAGTTCGCATAGAGATCGAAAATGTCGCCCGTGAACGGCGTCCCGCACGGGTTAAGCCCGAGCGGGTCGTTGACGCCAATAAAGAACTCGGGGAGCAGCGCGGCCAGAGCGAATGGTCCTCCGCTCTGCGCTACCGAAGTTTCGGTGCATTGCACTGGGTTGGTGCCCGCGATCGGCACGGTCTGGGTCAGCTGCGTTGGCCTCGCCAGCAACAACGTGGCTAGGTTGTCGAAGATCTGCGAGGTGAAAATCCCGCTCTCGAAATTCACGATCTGCGTTTGTTCGGCGGTGGTTGGCCCGGGGTTGTTCCCTTGCGCATGCCCCAAAGTCGCGTCGACCGCCTGATGGGCTAGCGAAGGCTCGCGGCCGTCCCACATTATGGTGCTGAGAAAGCCCAGGTTGGTGGAAGGCAGCGGGCGGCGATACACAGAGACGATTCCCGAGGTTGGACTCGTGAGGCCGGTCGTTGGATCGGTGTTGCACCCGTAAGGATCGCTCAGCACCGACACGGTGAACTTCGCATTGGACGGAATCGCAAGTCCGATGCGAATCAGGCCCTTGTCGATTAGCAGCTTATAAGCCTTTTGCTGGGCGGCCGGTGTCGAGACATCGTCACTTGGACAGGTGGCGCCGTCGACCAGCCGGAACAGGGGGTCGGTGCCGTTGCTTGCGAAGAAGCGATCGTGTGCTGCTTGTGCGCTGATGGTCCACCCGTTCTGAGGTTGATGACAGGTAAAGCAGGTGCGGCCGTTGGTGCCCAGGTTCTGGAAGAAGGGGTTACGCGAGGCCAGCGTCGCGCCGCCAGGCTGATAGCTCGAGATGAGCCCGCTTGGATCGCGATCGGTTTCAAGCTCCGGTATCACCGGCGGAGCCTGCTGCACACTCTGGCTTGGATCAGGAAACATCCTCATTCGCTGTGCCGCGGAAATTGCGGGAGCGGCCCACTCGGTCGATTGGGCACCGGTATCTGCAGTTTGAGCACGAGAAGAGCTAGTAAGAAGCGTGGTGAGGAAAATGAATCCGGCAACGAATCCAACGAACACCCGCGAGGAACTCATATTGTTCATCGCCTCCTACGAAACCCTCTCTACATTGCCCTAGCAAAAATGCCGCCGCGTTATAGTTTCGCTAAATTTCACGTCAAGCAGTTCTTCTCTCTCGAACTTTTAGTTCACATGAACGCTTAGACAGGTCTTCAGCCGAGCTCTCGCGGCGATCCTTGATCGCATACTCCCGCTCTTTAATACGGAAACGACTATGGACCGGATTGAACGTCGGACGGCGAGCTTCTACCTGGACAAAATCGATCTGCTCAAACCGCGCTGAGCCTTTAGCTTCCTGGAGTACTTTGCGGTCTGA
>DASXMJ010000189.1 GCA_036495685.1 Candidatus Binataceae bacterium
GTGAAGTGTCCGAAACTACGATCAAAACCTAACCGGCACTGTTCTTTGATTTCGTTGAGCTTTCCTCACAGTCGTTGATACTGCTTGGGGCCTCCGGCTTATTCGTAATCGGCAGGTCGGGATTCAGAACAATCAACTTCCCAGCAGTTTTGCCCCAGGTGGGGCAAACTGCACCGAAAGAAGCACTTCGGGAAACATTTCGATGCGAAAAACCTAGTTTTCTGGGCTTTCGCACGGGTTCAAATCCCTTCTGCTCCACCAAATTCCGCTGGTAAGTCAGAGACTTTTTCCGGATGGTTGCCCACCGTGGGCAATCGTGCGGGTAACTTTCCATAGATGCCGATTGCATCGGACTCCTCATAAGGTTTCTCCGTCCCATCAACGAAGAGCTGCATCGCGCTCACCACGTGTTCCCGCGACGTAAAGACAAAATCTTTATGGGTGCCCGGGACCTTCACAATTTCGACGCTGGGCAGTACCCGTCGGACTCGCTCAATGGATGCGGCTCACTTCGGCTGGTGCGAGACTCCATGGAAAACTTAGTAAAGGTTCAGCTGGACGCGGTGTAGAGAAGGCCGACCAATACTGGATAGGGATCGATCGGCGTGCCTTTCCACCACCGTTTATCAGGCCCAAGTCGCGCGATTGCGAAATGTAACTGCGGTGCGTTCGGTTCAGCATTGCCGGACATGCCCACGTATCCCAGGATTTGACCATGCTTCACGGTCATACCCTCTGCTAGGCCATTTACATAACGGTCGAGGTGTGCGTAGTAGTAACAATACGCAGCGTCCTCATCGAACTCGTAAATAGTTATTCCGCCGGCCCGGCTGTGAAACAATTTGCGAATAGTACCGTCAACTACGGCGTGTATCGCAGTGCCGTAGGGTTTCATGATGTCGATCGCTTGGTGGAGATGTCCATAATGAATTTCATTGAAGCTATCGTGAAGCTCCGAGGCCTTGAGCCCGTCGATCGGCGACGCTGAAATCACCGGTGCCAGTGGCGCAGGTTTGGGTGCACCGATATCAGTCGCTCTAGAAAATGTCGCACTATTCAGAACCAATGGGATAGCTATCAGGGCTATGAGTCCACAACTGTCGCGTTCAGACATAGGTCTCGGGTCTCCTAAGTACGGTATCTTTCGCAAATCGCCTCGCGCTTACGCCTAACGGTAGAGGACAGTATTGCAAAAGAATCGTTCCCACTGGGCTCGATCATCAGGGCAAGTGGCGAAACATGTTCAATGCTGACTTGATAGTCCTCGATTTCTCGGGTCGAGCCATGGGGACTAGAGTTCCCATGGCGAACGATCTCTTTGGATGGCGTCCCAGTTCCAGTTCCATCGAACCATCGAAGTGTGAACTCTTGTGTTTCGCTCGATTTCGGTTTCAGAGGATTCGATTAATCAGATACAGCATTGGCTTTCTCGGTAATCGTTCAAACGCTCGCCTGGATTCTGACGGGCCATTGGGCCATTGACTCCAGAATCGACAACCAAAACACCTCGGTGTCCCACGATACAATCGCTGTTGTCTCGGAGAACGGGAGACGTGAGCAGCGCGAAGACACCCTGCGCCAACAGCTTAGGGCGGAATTGAACCCCTGTAGGATTGAGATTCGGGCCGATATAGCCAAGTGGCCGGTCAATGAGTTCCATGGCTTGGCGCTAATAAAAGTTGACGGCAGATTCGGCCTAAGGCGCCACTTTTGTATTTCGGATCAAACAGCAACATCCGCGCCATCGCGACAATTGTTGTTCTCTTCAAAAACAGTGGAACACTCTCAGCAGTCAGCTATGGCCTCCGGTCCTTAACCGCGAAAATTCTACCCGCCGGGTGAGGTTTTACATTTCACCTTCTGGACGCCGCATAGATTTATTGTGGAGTCGCCTCCATTGTTTGCGCGGCCATCGACGTGATTGCCCCGTTTCAGGGGCTCACTTATTGCCGCGACCTGATCGATAAAGCGTTGCGGGCGATTGGCCTGATTTTGAGCACGGCTGCGCTTGGTTAGCCTCATCGGCGTTGGGCCGTCAGTGCACAGGCGGTCAGGGTTTGACTATGAAAATGAGACAGGACGCGATCAATGCAGAGCTGGATCATCTCTCCGATCTCGGATTCACGATGGAACAGTTTTTCTCCGAACACGGCCCTGTAGTGGTTGAGGCAATTACCGCAATGGGCGAAAACGATGAGGTCACAGGCTGGATAGAGGCTTACAGAGCCCGCCATAGTCATCATTCATTTCCCTTTAGAGCGGCGAATTGCTGGGACCTTAGGAGACAGATTTAAGGGTGCTCTCGGCGATTATAAGAGGACGAGCGATTGGCTCTCCTTCTTTCGCAACGAGCTGGGTGAAAAACCCATAGCAAGAAGTGATAATTATTCGCGTTTCAGACGACGGCGAGTCCAGTCACCTGAAACGGCAGTCTGACAGCGACTACTTCCATGTCCCATGAGATCAACCCGCGGAGTTTGCGTCTTAACCGTTCGTTCGTGCTCGCTTCGCCGCGCGAGCGTGATTTGCTTTGCTGATCTTTACTGGGAGACGAAGACCATCGACCAGCACATCCACGAGCGGCAGCACATTCTCCTGCCATCCGGGCTGGTTGTGCACGAAACACATACCGATCAGTCCGCGCACTAGATCGCTGGGGTCGATATCGGAGCGTATCTCGCCCGCGGCGACAGCCCGGTCCAACAGAAGGCGCGCAGCCTTCGCGAGCAGTTCGGATGATCGCGTGTGGAGTTCTGAGGACGCGGTTACGGCGAGCGCCAACGCCGCCAACATACCCTTTTTGGTTGCGATGAACTCGACGATGGAGCGCATCCATCGGCGCAACGCTTCGACCGGCGCGGCCTTGCCATTCAACTGTTCCGCAAGCTCCACGAGCTGGCGCACTTCATGTTGATAGACCGCCTCGTACAAAGCTTCACGTGTCGGGAAGTGCCGGTAGAGCGTGCCGATTCCGACTCCGGCGCGCTTCGCCACGGCTTCCAGGCTCGCATCGGCGCCGCCTTTACTGAAGACCGCCTTCGCCGCCGCCAGCACGCGCTCGCGATTGCGGACCGCATCGGCGCGCGGCCTGCGTGCAGCTTCAATCGATTCTGTCCCCATATTCTTGTCTCGCCTGTCGCTGCAAACGGAGCCTACCTCCATTTGCTTCTTGCAAAGCGGAGGATTACTCCGTATATTATTATCACAAACGGAGCCCCACTCCGAATTCAAGGAGTTTAATCCATATGCGTGTCTTCGTCACCGGCGCCACCGGTTTTATCGGTTCCGCCCTCGTCCCCGAGCTCATTACCGCGGGCCATCAGGTGCTGGGTCTGGCCCGATCCGAAGCGGGAGCGAAGTCTCTGGCCGCGACCGGCGCCGAGGTGTATCGAGGATCCCTTGAAGACCTGCAAAGCCTGAAACGCGGCGCGGCTAATTCGGATGCTGTGATTCACCTAGCCTTTAACCACGACTTCTCGAAATTTCAGGAGAACTGCGAGACTGATCGGCGCGCGATCGAGGCGCTCGGTTCCGTGCTGGCCGGGTCCGATCGTCTTCTGATCGTCACCTCGGGAACGCTACTGATCGCGCCGGGCCGCCTCGCAACGGAAGAAGATGTGCCCACTGCCACCTCCGCCTCGATTCCTCGCATCGCCACGGACGAGGCGGTCGCTGCGGTGGCGGCGCGTGGCGTGCGGGTTTCATTGGTGCGGCTTCCTCAGGTTCACGATCAGAACAAGCAGGGATTGATCACGTATCTGATCAGTCTCGCGCGAGAGAAGGGCGTCTCGGCGTTCGTCGGCGACGGTAAGAATCGATGGTCGGCGGCGCATCTGTCCGATACCGTACGTCTCTACCGGCTGGTGCTCGATAAGGGTATGGCGGGCCGTTATCACGCGGTTGCCGAAGAAGGCGTGCCCGTGCGCGATATCGCTGAGGTAATCGGTCGTCGCCTGAAGCTGCCGGTCGTCGCGAAATCCCCGGCGGAGGCTGCGGAGCATTTCGGATGGCTTGGAGGCTTCGCTGGTCTCGATGGTCCCGCTTCAAGCGCGCTGACGCGCGAGCGGCTCGGATGGCGCCCGGTGGGACCTGGGCTAATCGCGGATCTCGAACGGGCACACAATCTCGAAATCGGCCTTAATCAAAGCCTGTAACAATCGGAGGAACTTCTGATGACCAGCCTCGGCGGAAGCTTCACGTTCGGAATCACTTCGCTGACCGTGAACCGCATGGGTTACGGCGCGATGCAACTGGCCGGGCCTGGCGTATGGGGGCCGCCCAAGGACCCTGACGGGGCCGTCGCCGTCCTTCGCGAGGCCGTCGCAGCAGGCGTGAACCACATCGACACGGCCGACTACTACGGCCCGCACGTCACCAACCAGATCCTCCGGCAGGCTCTGCACCCGTACCCTGCGGGGTTAGTGATCGTCACCAAGCTCGGGGGACGGCGCCCTCCCGACAAGTCGTGGCAGCCCGCCATCTCGCCCCAGGAGCTTACAGCGGGTGTGCATGATAACCTACGAAACCTGGGTCTGGACGTTCTCGAGATCGTCAACTACCGCGTGATGGGGTCGGGCCACGGCCCCGAGGAAGGGTCCATCGCCGAGCAGGTGACGGTGCTGGCCGACCTCCAGCGTCAGGGACTCATCCGTCATCTCGGTCTGAGTAATGTGACTCCGCGGCAGTTCGCGGAAGCGCAGAAAATATCGGAGATCGTTTGCGTGCAGAACCTGTACAACGTTGCGCACCGAACCGACGACGCCTTCATTGACGATCTTGAACGGCAGGGCGTCGCTTACGTCCCATTCTTCCCGTTGGGAGGATTTAGCCCGCTGCAGTCCGCCACGCTCGACGCGGCCGCAGCGTCGTTGAAAGCGACCCCAATGCAGATTGCGCTAGCGTGGCTGCTTCACCGTGCGCCAAACATCCTGCTCATCCCTGGCACATCGTCGGTTCACCATCTGCGCGAAAATCTGGAGGCGGCCTCGCTGGAACTTCCTCCCGAAACGATCGCTGTCCTCGACTCTATCTGCCCGCGTCCCTGACTAGCAGCGCGTCCGGTCAAGAGCACATGAAGTGGGTGCTCGGCTGTCCCTTCGGCCCAGGAGGGGGCCGCCACGCTGCGCCGTTTCAGCCTCAAAGGCGTCGCCGAAAAATTTCCTGTCCGCTTCTAATCGTTCATGGCGGCGGCGATCATCAAATTCTAGGCGATCAAGGGAAGAAGACCTACGACGCCGCGGTTGGATACCAGAGAGCTAGGGTTTTCCAGGCCTTCGTAGGGTTTCAAATCCCTTCTGCTCCACCAAATTTTGGCTGAAAGTCAAAGACTTTTTCGGGCTACTGCCCTACGTGGGGAAAACTCCCCCATTTTGACACTTAAAGGATCGATCTTCGCGAGTTCTAAATGCGTCCGCTTGGCTCGCGTGGATGAAGCGGCCGTAGTGCGTACACCGGGTACTTTCCATGACGCCAGTCTGCTCGGAGGGCCAGGTCAGATTCACTGCTATGCAGGCTGCCGTACATCATCCGCCGCAGTGCTGCTAGGCTCCGAGACGAGGAAATCTTTCTGAAGGAGACTCGATCGTGAGTGATGATCTAGTGCGCTACGAAGTTAAGGATGAGATCGCCTTCGTCCAGATGAATCGGCCGGACAAGCTGAACGCCTTGAGCGTGGAGTTGGCCGACGCACTCAACTATACCTGGGCGCGCTTCGAGGCCGATCCCCTGGCGAAGGTCGCGATTCTAAGCTCGGCCGGACGCGCGTTCTGCGCCGGCGCGGACATCGGGAGCAGTGGACCCAAGGACGATCTGCGAATCCCATGGGCAATCAGGGTCCATCGCGCTTATCCGCAGAACGGCGTCACGGTATTCAAGCCGATCGTTGGTGCGGTCCATGGATATGCTCTCGGAGCGGGATGGGCTCTGGCCGTGCGCGGCTGCGACATTACTATCGCGGGCGAAAGCGCTGTGTTCGGCTTTCCGGAACCGCGCGTGGGCATTTCGCTCCCGCCTATCGACTACTTGCCTTACGTGCCCTTCAAGGCGAGCCTCGAATTCATGCTACTGGCGTGGAATGGAGGCGAGATGTTAGAGGCGCGACGCGCCCGGGAGCTGGGGATGGTAAATCGGGTCGTGCCGGACGCCGATCTGATGAGCGAAGCGATTCGCTGGGCAGAGATGCTCAAGAAAATCCCGCCGATGTATATCAAGGCCGTCAAATACGGACACTACAAGGCGGTGGAGTCCAAGACCGTGCGCGACGAGCGCGAATATCTCAATGTCATCTGGCCGCAGGAAGTCAGCGAAGACAGCCGCGAGGGGCGCCACGCGTTCAAGGAAAAGCGAGAGCCGCGCTTCAAAGGCCGATAACCGCCCGGGTTACGTCCGTGCCCGGTCCCTCAAACTGCTGATTGATTTCCAGCGGGAACATGACCGGCTGACACCAGATCATTGTCGCGCCAACCGAGCCGCTGGCAATTTCATATGGAGGGAGAACCAGTCGAAAGAACGGATTCAGATGACGGAGCCGTTGAAGAACGAGCCGGGGAATTGGGACGGTGGGGCGCCGAGGATCAAATCGGCTGCCTCAACTTTCTCACCAAAGATGAAGTTCTACGCGGCGTGCGCACCTCAGCAGGTCAAAATCTTCATGCTTGGCGGGCCGGTGGCGCGGCCCGCCGCGATCCGACGCATCCGCTTCGTTCGTAGCCGATTCGTCTGCGCGCAAGGGCGGTTAGATGATCTATTGAGAGCGGTAACAAACGAGGCGCGTATTCAACGCTGCGGCCATCGGATTTCAGAAAGGAGCAGTCGAAAGGCGGCGTTGCTCCGTGGAGCAAACCAGCTCTGACCAGATGGACCCCTCAAGCCCGCGAGCTTCCGGGCCAGATTCCGATTCGACCTGCGCATGCAGCTCGATCAATGTGGCGCGCAGCAAGCAATTATTTCGTTCCAGCGCGGAGATTCGAAAGTCCTCGTCTTTGGTACGAGCCAGTTCGGTCAGACGAGCGTTCAGACCGGGCTTCTTGATAAGGTTGGCTGCTTCGCGGAAAATCTCGCGTAGTCGCCGGTTCTCCTCAAGGCGCCGGCTCGCCGCGCGATCCCAGTCCTCTCCCGCCAACGCGAGCATCGTTGCGATCATCCCTATTGTTCCCTGGTGGTAGGCGGGGCTGATCGCGGGGATGACCCGCTGCATCAAATCGGCCGCCATTTGCTGAAACACCGCCGGAACAGGTGGTCTCATCGCAGATGCCCCATAAATTCGAGCGCCGCTCGATCCTGGCTGTTCATCAGGGACCAGGCGCTCAGGACCAGAATGGGATCCTTGTTTTCCTATGTTTCCCATGCGTGCGCGCTGGAAACCCAGATGGCCTGCCCTTTAATAGTGGCAAACAGCTCCCACCAGTTCAGCGCCGCGGGGTCGGCCTTGAGGCCGCTCGCATTCTCCCAGATTGTGATTACGCCCGCGCGATCGACCAGCCCGCCGCGCCGTTCGTCTTGCGCCCAGCACCAAACTCGATTGAGACTCCATCCGAGATCCTCCAGGGGATCGCCCAGATGCGACATCTCCCAGTCGAGAATGCCGCGGATACGCCCCTCTTCATCGAACAGGAAATTTCCGGTGCGATAGTCCCCGTGCACTACGGCAATTTTCTGTGCTGGCGGCGGCGGGTTGCAGCGCATCCATCGTATCGCCGCGCGCATCACAGGCTGCGGAATCAATTCGTCGGAATCGAGCACCCCCTCCCAGTAGTCAAGCTCCCGCTTCCAGCAGGCGTCCGGCTCCACCCATTCCATCGCTTCGCCAAGGCCCAGCCGGCGCGGATCGCAGGAAGCGATCTTCCCCAGGATCGACCATCTCTGCTCAGCAATCCTCTGATGGTGCGACGCATAGGGCTCCATCAGGATTCGCGCCGGGGAGGTCTGAAAGCCTGTCATTTCCACGCCGATAAAGAAGGGACTGCCCAGATGCGTGGGATCGTTTTCGAGCCACAGGACCTCAGGAACCGGAACTTGGGTCGCGAAGAAAGCCTTGAATGCGGCGAATTCGATCCTCCGATCCGTGTCGATGAGACTGCCGGACGGATCGCGCCTCAGTATCAGACGTCGCTCGCGCGGAAATCCACTCTCGCGATAGGACAGGCGGAATCGGTACGTTTGGCGGGACGCTCCGCCGGAGATCTGTTCAAGTTGGTCAACTCTGACTTCAGTGGCATCGCGCAACTTAGCCTTGATTTACGAAGCCAGCGAATCTTCCAGAGACGGCATAGCAGAATTTCTAAACAGAACTTTTGTTCTCTTTACAATGGCCCTGCGGAAAATCAATCCACGGTCGCGACTTGTTTGCCCTGAACGCAAGGGTCCTTCGTGATTCGAAATGAAAATTCCCGGTACAAAATCGGGCACCCAAGGAACATGGAGGGTACATCTCCCAGAAAAGGGGGAAATTTGAATATCGCACTAGCCTCAAGCTAAGGTGGCCTGAGGAACAGACATGCTGAACAAGCTCGATGATTTTCCTGTTCATCAAACACCGGAACCTCTCGCCCATCCCGCGACGAGTGACCGCAACGTTTACGACCGCACCTGGTTCAACGGCTATTCCGAGGACGGGTCGTATTATTTTGGCATCGGGATGGCGGTTTACCCGCATCGCGGAATCCTTGATTGCGCTTTCAGCGTCGTAAAGCCGAATTCACTCCAGTACTGCTTCTTCGGATCGCGGCGGGCGGCGGCTGAGCGCACCGAGATGCAGGTCGGTCCGTTTCGCATCGAAATCATCGAACCGATGAAGCGCACTCGCGTGGTACTGGAGAAGAACAGCACCGGCCTGTCATGCGACCTTACATTTTCCGCCCGGACCGCGTCGATTCAGGAAAAGCGCCAGACCTTATGGTCCGGCGCGCGCCGCGTGATGGATGCGACTCGATTCGATCAGTTCGGCCGCTGGAGCGGCGCGGTCCACTCCCCCGATGGCGAAATCGCGGTGAACGATCGCATATGCCGCGGGACCAAAGATCGATCCTGGGGCGTGCGCACCCTTGGCGAGCGCGAAACCGGCGGAGCACCATCGATGCCGGGTGGCGCGTTCTTTCTATGGGCGCCGTTGTTCTGGGAGGACCACATTACTCACGGGATCTTTTTCGATGGAACGAAGGGTGAGGCTCTCGTGCGCGAAGGAATCGTTGCCCCACTCTACGCGACGGAGGCCGAAGTGCCGGGTGTAGAGGACGGGCGCGATCAGCGCATGGCGACTGCGCGTCATCGGGTTAAATATGTTCCAGGTACGCGCCTGGCAAGGTCAGCCGAAATTGACCTCGTCGATTTGGAGGGCGGCGTTCGCACCATCGCCCTCGAACCGATCCTGAAGTTCCAAATGAAGGGTCTGGGTTACGGGCACCCTGCATGGGGGCATGGCATGTGGAAGGGGGAGCTGGAGGTCGGTGGCGAGTCCTTCGACCCTCGCGAACTGAACCCGCTCGCACCCGAGAATATCCACGTGCAGCAGGTGGTTCGTGCCAGCGATGGCACGAGGAAGGGAATCGGCGTGCTTGAGCAGGTCTGTTTCGGACCGTACGCACCGGCAGGATTCAAGGAATTCTTCGACGGCGCGAAGGATTAGCCGGGCGCTTGGACGAACTTCCTGAAGACTTTGCCGGTGCCCGTAAAAAAAGGGTGAGGCCGCAGTGAGGCCGCGACTAACTTGACAAATCGTATAGAAACGCATGTTCGCTACCGAGGTCTCTTGCACTGACAGCTCATCCGAACCGGGCCGTTTATCTTGGTCGCGACGCCGTTGAGCTGAAGGTGTGAGCACAGATAAATCGCTTGTTCGCGGCTGCGGATAGGCGGGAGATGATGCACGCATGACAAAACGAACTATGCGCGGCCAAGTGGCCGTGGCGGGGATAGGAGAGACGGCCTATTACCGTCACGGCAAAGCGACGGATCCCGAATCCGTCCTGTGCCTCAAAGCGATCCTTGCGGCCTGCAACGATGCCGGCATCGACCCGCGCGATATCGACGGTTTCTCCTCTTACAGCAACGATCGCAACGATCCGCCGACCCTGGCGACCGCTCTGGGTACGCATGAACTGAGATATTCGACGATGCTCTGGGGCGGTGGCGGAGGCGGCGGTGCGGGCGCGATGGCAAATGCGGCGGCCGCTGTCGCGACAGGTCTTGCGGAGTGCGTCGTTGTCTACAGAGCGCTGGCGCAGGGACAGTTCGGTCGCTTTGGCCAGGGCATGCGGGCCAAAACGGTTTCGGGCGACTTGGCACTGACCATGCCCTACGGTCAGATGTCGCCGGCCTTGTGGTACGCACCCAAGGCGATGCGCTTCATGTACGAACACAACATCGGACAGCAGGCGCTCCGCGCGATCGCCATGGCGTCGTACCACCACGCTCAGGCGAATCCACGAGCGGTGATGTACGGCCGTCCGCTCACTGAGAAGGTCTACGACGAATCGCGTTGGATCGCCGAGCCGTTCCACCTCTACGACTGCTGCCAAGAGAACGACGGCGCCGCCGCGCTTATCCTGGTGTCCGCGGAGCGCGCGAAGGATCTGAAACAGAAGCCGGCTTACGTGCTTGGTGCTGCGATGGGGGCAGGATACCGCGTCCATAGCACAATGGCCGGACATGCGACGCCGGACTTGGCCAGCTCGCATTTCAAGACCGTCGCCCGGCACATGTACGAGATGGCCGAGGTCGATCCGAATGAGGTCGACGTCGTCCAATCGTACGAGAACTTCACCGGCGGCGTTCTGATGAGCCTGGTCGAGCATGGCTTCTTCGCTCCTGAAGAAGCGATGGAATTTCTCAAGCTGGAAAACCTGATCGCGCCGAACGGCAAGCTGCCGCTCAACACCAGCGGCGGTAACCTGGCCGAATGCTACATGCATGGCCTCGAATTGCAGATCGAGGCGGTTCGGCAGATCCGTGGCCAGTCGACCAGCCAGGTGCCGGACGTGAAAGTTTCGCTGGCCTCCTCGGGCCCAATGGTCACCCCTGTCAGCACAATCATCTTTGGTTCGGAGGCCGCGCTCTGATGTCGAACTACTATCTGCCATTCGGCCTGCCGGTTCCGGTCCCCGAGCACGACGGCCTTTCCAAGCCTTATTGGGACGGCCTGCGCAAGGAAACCATCATGGTGCAACGGAATCCGCGCACCGGTGTCTATCAATTTCCGCCGCAGTGGATTTGCCACGACACCCAGACTTTCGACGTGGAATGGGTTGCCGTGGAACCGAAGGGTGTGATCTATAGCTGGACTCGCGCCGGACATCCGGTGCATCCGGCCCTCAAGGACGCGTGCCCGTATATAGTCGTGGTGGTCGAGCTCCCTCACGCGGGCGGCGTGCGCATGCTGGGCAATCTCTTAGGCGATCCTCGCCAGACCTTCCGGATTGGCACGCCAGTCGAGTCCGTGTTCGAACATCACAACGATTCGGAGCCAAAATTTACGCTCCTGCAATGGCGCGTCTCTGAGCGCTGCTAAAAGCGCATTCTAGGAGGAACTGAGAAGGGTATCGCGATGAATCATGATGTCACCATAGTTGACGAAAAGAACCGCTGGCGGCTCGAAACGCCCGGCCATCAGGGATGGGAACGCACTGCGCAGCCGGACGATCCTCGCAGGTATCTGATGGTCTCGGCGGACTGTCATTGCAACGAACCGGGAGGCCTGTGGTGGCAGCGTATAGACAAGAAGTTCCAACATCGACTGCCGCATGTGGAAGTTGATGAGAAGGGCGATAAGTGGATGGTCGTCGAGGGCTACCAGAAGTCCCGGCTGCGCGCGCGTAATGTTGCGGATGCCCCTAAGGGAGGCGAGGATCGGTTGCGCGGCGAGGCCGGCCGCACCGTGCAGGCTCGGATAGCCGATCATCTTCGCGATGGAATTGACGCTGAGATTCTTTTCCCGAACAAGGGCCTCGCGATGTGGGCGAGCCATGACGCTGAATTCGGCGCAGCCCAATGCCGCGTCTGGAACGACTGGGCTTGGGAAACCTTCGGTCCATACAACGACTTCATGTCGCCGATCGCCGCAATTATGACTGCGGATGTCGACATCGCGATCGATGAGATTAAGCGTGTCGCCAGGCTCGGGTTCCGCGGTGTCAATCTGCCATGCAAGCCAATTTGGGGCGCGCACGACGCCCGTCATCCCAACTACAACCTGCCGCTCTTCGACCCGATGTGGGCCGTGATTCAGGATTGCGATCTCCCGATCACCTTTCACATCGCGACCGGTATGGATCCGCGCGCGGCGCGGCACGATGGCGGTGCCGTAATCAATTACGTCACGCACGCCTGCCCTAGTGCGATCGAGCCGATGTCCAACCTCTGCGGGTCGGGCGTCTTCGAGCGCTTTCCGAGGCTCCGATTCGCTCTAATTGAATGCGGCATTGGCTGGGTCCCGTGGGCGCTCGACGCGATGGATGAGGCTTATCGAAAGCATCACCTGTGGGCATATCCGAAGCTGAAGCAGTTGCCGAGCGATTACTTCCGTCAGCACGGAGCCGTTTCATTTCAGGAGGATGTAAACGGCCTACGTCTCGCCGCTGCATCCAATCTCGTTGATAACTTTTTGTGGGCCAATGATTATCCGCATGCAGAGGGTTCATGGCCGCATTCCGCGGAAGCGATCGAACGGCAGATGCAGCATCTCAATGATGACCAGCGTTCGAAAATTCTCGGTCTCAACGCCGCGAAGCTCTTGAGGTTCGACGTCACAAAATTAATCGCTCGCCGCGGGCAGGCCGCTCAACCGACGCAGTGACCCTCTATTGCGAAAAAGCCCTCGCGCGGTTCGCGCTCCGAGGGAGACAGAAGGTATTGCGCCGCCAAGGAGGATCCAGAGATGCGCATCGGCATGATGATTGGCGAGGGAGCAGGTGAGTCTCCGCATCTGGATGACATCGTCGCGCGAGCGCAGCTCATTGAAAAAACCGGTTTATCGACGGGTTGGCTGGCGAACATCTTTGCATATGAAGCGATAGGTCTCCTCGGCATAGTCGCGCGCGAGACCAAGCGGATAGAGTTAGGAACCGCGGTCGTTCCAACCTACCCCCGCCATCCTGCCGTTATGGCGCAGCAAGCACTGACCACTCAAGCAGCGAGCAATGGACGATTCACGCTAGGCATAGGCCTTTCTCACCAAGTAGTCATCGAAAAAATGTTCGGTCTATCGTACGAACGCAGACTTTCTCACATGCGAGAGTATCTGTCCGTATTGAAGCCGCTACTGGCTGGCCAACCGGTGAAATATCGTGGAGAAGAGTACCAGGTTAACATGAGCCTGAACCCGCCCGGAGCGGCTCCAGTTCCGATCGTCATCGCGGCACTCGGACCGAAGATGCTCGAGCTCTGCGGCACGGAGGCGACCGGCACAATTACCTGGATGGCCGGAAGAAAAGCCCTGCAAGAACATGTCGTACCGAGAATTACGGACGCTGCGAAAGAAGCGGGATGTCCACCTCCGCGCATCATCGCTGGAATGCCGCTCGCGATTGTCAATGATGTAGCTGCCGCGCGCGGAGTCGCTGCGAAGGTGTTTCAGGTCTATCGCGATCTGCCAGCGTATCGCGCCATGTTAGATCGAGGTAACGCCGCCGAACCTGTCGACGTCGCGTTAGTTGGCGATCAGGCGACAATAAAGGACGAGATTAAGCGATTAGAAGACATTGGCGTCACCGATCTCTGCGCCTTTGTCTTCCGCGCGGAATCCGGTGCCTTCGAGCGAACGGTCGATTTCTTGGGTGCATTGTGAACGACGCGTGCGGACGATGTGCAAAATTCGTTCTGGCGACTCCATTTAGGCGCACACTAGTTGAGTTTTGAGGACGGTATATGACCGATTCGCATTCCACGGAAGTTCATTTCAGAGCCCGCGGCAGAATGGCAGTCCATACGATTTGGGACCACCTAACGCGGCCGATCGCCAGGACTATCGACGACGTCCCCTGGTGCGCCGAAGCGATATCGGCCGAATGGATGACTGCGATTATGTGCCCTAACGTTCCAGGTGCGAAGGCCGTCTCGGTGGACGTGTGCGGGGGCGATCAGGGCTCCAGCGTGCGTCGGCGACTCAAGGTTGCCTACAACGAAGAAGGCAGAATGGCACACCTTCCCGAGGACTTGTTCTGCAAGACCACCCCGACCGTGCTGACCAGGCTTGCAACGGGTCTCTCCGCCGCAGCGGAAGGCCGCTTCTATCGTGAAATCCGTCCCCAACTGAAGATCGAAACACCCAAGTGCTATCACTCGGCATGGGACCGCAACTCAGGTCGTTCGATACATCTTTTCGAGGACGTAGTTGCGAGCAACGCCGCGCGGTTTTGTAGATGGAACACTGCCATTTCCCGCCCGCAAGCGGAACAGATCATAGATACGCTGGCGGCGATGCACGCCCAGTTTTATGACAGCCCGCGTTTTGAAGCAGACCTGAAATGGGTTGTGTCTTACGTAAGGTTTTTTGCTGCGGGTGAAGGCGTTGGACTTCGGCAATGTCACGAGCAGGCTATGATAGAAGCCGAAGATGTAATTCCTTCTGATATCACGCGTAGGCGCTCCGAAATCTGGCCGTCAACAATGAAATCCCTCGACCTCCATCGAAAAGGTCCATACACCTTGCTGCACTCCGATGTGCATCTGGGGAATTGGTACATCAGCGGCGAGGGACGCTTAGGACTCTGCGACTGGCAATGTCTCGCCACGGGACATTGGGCGCGTGATGTCGCGTATGCGCTTGCGACGACGATATCGATCGATGATCGTCGCGCCTGGGAACAGGATTTGGTCCGGCGTTACCTTGAAAAGATGCAGGAGAGCTGCGGACTGAACACCAGTTTCGATGACGCCTGGAGTTTATATCGCCAGCAAGTCTTGCTGGCACTAATGATGTGGACACCAACTCTTGTCCATTCGCGTACAACGCCTGATATGCAGCCCGAAGAAATGTCCCTGGAAATGATTAAGCGGATGACCGCCGCGATGTCTGATCTGCGCAGCCTGGACAGTTTTGTCTAATACATGGAATTCGCCAACCTTTCCGGAAGGTAAGACACCTACGGGATATCGAACAATGAAAGAAGACAGCGCGTCGAGCAAAGTAGAGTCTCAAGAGACCTCTCTGGACAAGTGGGGGATGCAGCTCATGGAGAATATCTTGTTGACTGCGGCAGAGGCGCTAGCCGACCGCAAGCCTGACAATCCGGACTCAGTCGAAGTGACCTTGAAGTTCCGATTGACGCCGATCGTCTCGAAAGACGAGCTGGAAGTGAGGGTGGGATTCGAGCGCGATCCCACGCTTATCACTTATATACCGAGGCGATTTTGACCTGCTTCACGGCGACACCGGCAGCGCCGTTCGCACTGACCCGTCAGCTTCCATCAATCTTGACGATATCTGCAAAGTTCAACCACGGAGTTGAATCTGCATGGATTGCCTAACTCAAGAGCGGCGCCTGCTTCAGCAGTCGGCGCGCGACTTCGCGATGGACGCCCGGCCGCTATCCCCTACGCGCACCAACGTGTTACCGGACTCCTCCGCGCGCGATTGCGTCGATATTCGGAGTGGCCGCCGGAGTGTCGCCGCCATAGCCAAACAGCAGCCATTGGTCGATTCCAAGATCGATATTCGGAAGCGTTCCTGCGCTGGACAATCCCGATCCGCCTCCACCGCTACCGCACGCGACAAAAAACAGTATCGAGAGGAGACCGATACGAGCCCGCCTGGCGAGCCC
>DASXMJ010000190.1 GCA_036495685.1 Candidatus Binataceae bacterium
GGAAAACCCACCGCTTTGGAGCCGGCGAAGCTGCGCGAGATGTGCGGCCGACTGAAGTGCAACCCCGATATCACGTGCAAGCGCACGGACATAGGTTCCGGCCGAGCAGCCGAGCTCGAAGCGCAGCGTATCGTGCGAGGCAGTTTCGAGCTTCAGAAACTCGATTTCAATCTTGCGTGGCTGTGGCGGTCGCACATCCACGCCTTTCCGCGCCAGCCGGTACAGAGGCACGCCGGCCCGTTTGATCGCCGAAAACACTGGCGGAACCTGGCTGAGCGTCCCGCTGAATTGGCGCTCGATCGCAGCTACGCATTGAGGATTTAGCGGGGGTACGGGAGCGGTGCGGGCGACGGAGCCGTCGGGATCGAGGGTATCGGTCTCGACGCCTAGCTTGATAAGCCCCGCGTAGCGCTTGTCGCCCCCCTCCAGGAAGGGTGCAAGCTTGGTGGCCTCGCCAATCAAAATCGGCAGCACTCCGGTTGCGAAGGGATCGAGGGTGCCCAGATGTCCGACGCGCGCAGGTTTCACCGATCGTTTGATCCGCCTGACCACTTCCGCAGAGGTAATTCCCGCGGGTTTGTCGATTACGATCACGGCGTTCATCGCTGGCGCTAACCAAGATAGCCCACTCAGCCGGGTGGTTATAAGACGGATGCGCTTGAGGAGGAGGACCGGCCTCGATCAGGTGAGGCCGGTCCCCCCGGTCTCGGGTGGGTCGAGACGGCTCGACGCGGTCCGCCCGCGCCGGTCGAGAGTTCAGCGCACGACGGTGGCGCCAGGCCCGATGACAGTTTGCCTAAACAAGCGTTCAGACAAACCGACCGTTTAGCAGATAGTGCTTCCGGCCGCAGATTGCAAGCGAAAGTCGCGTTGCTGGATTTCTTTCGACTACGGCTTGGGGCGTCCCTCGCGCAGCAGTTCACCGATTCGGGCGGCGCGCTCGAGCCCGGGGTCGAATTCGAAATCCAGTTCGGGGGTATAGCGAAGCCCGAGAGAGCGGCCGATCTCGCGCCGGATGAACCCGGCGGCGCTCTTGAACCCGGCCACCGCAGCCGCCGCCTTCACGCTGCCTTCGATATGCGAGAAGCCGACCCGCCCATGCCGAAGATCATCGGTCATGGTAACGCCGGTCAGGGAAACGCCACGCAGTCGGGGATCCTTGAGGTCTCTGATCAGCATCGCAGAGAGTTCCCGCAGCACCAGCTCTGCCACTCGCTCCGATCTTCGTCCGCTACTCACCAGGTTTTCCCAACCGCGCGCCTCACCCGGGGAGGTGCCGCTTCTCGGTCAGCAGTTGATGATCTCGAGTTGTTCCTCTCCCAGGGGTGCCAAGCCGAGGGACTCGATAAAGTTCACTACCTCGCGCAGCGCACGGTCGACGAACGGGCGATCGCTTCCCACTTGGCAGATGCCGAGTTCGGCGCGCTGCCACATGTCGTGACCGTCTGATTCCGCGATTGAAACATTGAATTTGTTACGCACCCGATCTTTGATCGCGCGCAGCACCTGCCGCTTGCCCTTGAGCGAATGATTCTCCGGCAGGAAGAGCGTAAGCCGCAGTACACCGACGACCATTGCCCACCTCCCCTCCGATCGGGCGAAAATTCCGACCCGCGGGTGTTAGCTGCGTCAGGGCTGAAGCTGTTTTTCCGCGGCGGCCTGCCCTCGGGCAGTTTCGGGCTTGGGCGTCTCCAGCTTCCGCAACACGGCTTCCAGCTCAAACGACTCGATGACGTCGCCCGGCTTGACGTCGTTGAAATTCTCCAGTCCGACACCACATTCGAAATTAGTTAGCACCTCGCGCACGTCATCCTTGAAGCGCTTGAGCGAGCCGACCTTTCCTTCCCACACGACCCGGCCGTCACGCACCAATCGCACGCGCGCGCTGCGCGTGATCTTTCCATCCACGACCATCGAACCGGCGACGGTGCCGCCCGGGACATTGAAAATTTTGCGAACTTCGACACGCCCCAGTTGCTTCTCACGGTAGGTGGGCGCGAGCAGTCCTTCCATGGCTTCGCGCATGTCGTTGATCGCTTCGTAGATGACGGTGTACGAGCGAATCTCGACACCCTCTTTCTCGGCAAGCTGGGCGGCTTTTGGTTCGGGACGGATATTGAACCCGAGGATAATCGCGCCGGATGCTGCCGCGAGAGTGACGTCCGTCTCGGAGATCGCCCCGGCCGAGGTGTGAATGACCTCGAGTTTGACTTCCTTGGTCGAAAGCCGGGTCAAAGCATCCGAAAGCGCCTCAACCGACCCCTGGACGTCGGCTTTCAAGATCACCTTGAGCTCTTTCACCTCGCCGGCTGCCATCCGCTCGCTCAAATCTTGGAGCGAAATTCGGCTGGTCTTGGCGAGCTCGCCCTCGCGCTGCTTGGATCGACGATACTCGGCAACCTGACGCGCCTTGGACTCCTCGGCTACCGCGACGAACGCGGTTCCCGGCTCGGGCACGCTGGAGAGACCGAAAATCTCGACCGGAGTTGATGGTCCCGCATCGGACAGCCGCTCTCCCCGATGGTCGAGCATCGCCCGGACGCGCCCGAAACTGAGTCCGCACACGAAGGGATCGCCCTGATGGAGCGTGCCCTCCTGGACCAGCACCGTGGCAACCGGGCCACGGCCGCGGTCCAGCTGTGACTCGACCACCGTACCGCGCGCGGGGCGCTGCGGATTGGCTTTGAGCTCCATCACGTCCGCCTGCAGAAGGATCATCTCAAGCAGCCGATCGATACCCTCGCGGGTGCGCGCCGAGACCGGCACTGTGATGGTCTCGCCGCCATAGTCCTCGGGGATCAGACCCTGCTCGGTGAGCCGTTGCTTGACGCGGTCGATATTGGCTTCGGGCAGATCGATCTTGTTGATCGCGACTATGATCGGAACCTTGGCGGCGCGCGAGTGATTGATCGCTTCGATCGTCTGAGGCATCACTCCCTCGCTGGCCGCTACCACCAAGACCACGATGTCGGTGACCTTGGCGCCGCGGGCGCGCATTGCGGTGAAGGCCTCGTGGCCGGGCGTGTCGACGAAGGTGATTTGACGACCATGCGCCTCGACCTGGTAGGCGCCGATGTGCTGGGTGATACCACCGAACTCCTTGGCGGTCACGTTGGTATGCCGAATCGCGTCGAGGAGCGAGGTCTTGCCGTGATCGACATGGCCCATCACGGTGACGACGGGAGGGCGCGGAAGGGCCTCGCCCTGTGCCGCCTCTTCGCTGGTCTCCTCGATGGCCTGTTCCGCATCGAACGCGACGTTCTCAACGCTGTAACCAAACTCGCTCGCGAGCAGGGTCGCGGTATCGACGTCGAGAACCTGGTTGAGCGTCGCCATCTGGCCGAGCTCCATCAATTTCTTGATGAGATCGCCGGCTTTGACGCCCATGTTGCGACCCAGGTCGCCAACGGTCACGCCTTCGGTGATCCGTACCACGCGCTTGGATGCCCTGGGCGTGGTGATCTCGGTTTTCTTCTGCTCCTTGCCGGGAAGCGCGCGCCGTTTTTTGGGGACGCGCAACCCACGCATTTCCCGCTCGGCGGTGAAATCGACGGTGCCTTTCTTGACGACCTTCTTTTTGAGACCGCGCGCCCCGGGCTTTCCTGAATTTCCAGGTGGCGGTACCGCTTCGGGCGGGGGGACTGGTGGCGCACCAAAGCGACCCGGGGGCGTGCCGGGGCGCTGCCCACCAGGTCCCGGGCGCCCGACTGGCCCGACAGGGCGCGCGGGCGTTGGTTTTGCACGCAAATCGATCCTGCCGAGAACCTTGGGGCCCCGCTGCCCATCATCCAACGAGGGGGCCGAAGAGGGAGACTTGGTCAGATTAATCGCCCGCCTGTCTAATGGAGGTGGCGTCCTCGGAGCACCATTGCGCACCTCCGCGACCGGTGGCGGAGCCGGTCGGCGAAGATCCCGCTCGGCCGGAGGACTCGCAGGGCGCGCAACCGCAGCCGGCGGTTGTGGAGCGGCCGGCTTAGGCGCGCCCGCGACCAACACCGGTTCAGCAGGACCCGGCTCCGGGTGAGCAACCGGAACTGCTTCGGATTGCGTCGCTTCAAGCGCAGAAGACGGGGCCGCCGCGGATACCGGCTCCAATGGATCTGGTGGTTCAACCACGACCGCGGGAGGTTCCGGGAGGAAGGGCTCGACAAACGGTTCCTCGGCCGCCTTCTCGACCTCGAAATGAAATGGCTGTTCAGGTTGTCCGGCACCGGCGGCGGGCTCTGTATGGCGCCGACGCATGACGGTGGCGTTAAGACGTTTCTCGACTATTTTACCTGCGCTGGTTTCGACGACGGTCTCGCGGCGCAGAAGTGCGGCCCGATGCGCCTGCTCATCGAGGTCGGCCTTGATTCTATCGACCTCGTTCTGACCGAGGAGGCTCGAGTCGGAGTGTGCATGTCCAAGTTTGAGGCGAGCGCAGCTCTGCAGAACCTCGTCGACTGAGACGCCCCATTCGGCCGCAAGAGTCTTGATCCGCTTTCGCGCCATTCCGACCTATCCTATTCGAGCGCCGGTTTTCTATCCAGACGCTCCCTGATTCTCTCAACTACGAAACTTCGCTGCTCCCTGTCGATCTTCATCCGCAGCGACCGGAACTCCCTGACTTTCGCCCTGATGAATCGCTCCAGGCAGTCGTGCTGCGGATGGAGATAGCCGCCGCGCCCTGGTCTGCGCCCCTCAAAATCAGCTTGGACGCCTCCCGCAGCGGCGACGATTCGCACCATCGCGTTCTTGTCAGACGGTTTCATGCAGCCCAGGCAGGTGCGAACCGGGCCGGGCCATAGAACCGTCGCTTCCAACTTCTTGCGGGCAGCACTTCGCACGTCCTCCTGCTCAGGGCTTTTGTTCGGCGCCCGCGGCCTCCACACTCTCTCTTTCGGCCGCCGCTTCCACCG
The DNA here is from genome assembly GCA_036495685.1 of Candidatus Binataceae bacterium. NCBI lineage: Bacteria > Candidatus Binatota > Binatia (SeqCode) > Binatales (SeqCode) > Binataceae (SeqCode) > Binataceae bacterium (SeqCode). The sequence goes on from DASXMJ010000190.1 coordinate 4,899, forward strand.
CGGCTTCGGCAGCTTGCGCGGCGCGCGCTCTATCTGCTTCCGCTTCGGCGGCCGCTCGCGCCTGCTCTTTTTCGCGCTTGTCGGCGACGTGCGTACGCGCCGCGGCGATGATCTGACGGGCGCGTTCTGGGCTTATGCCCTCGACATCAAAGTTCTCCTCGTCGGCCTCGGCCAGTTGCTCGGAGGAGCGGAAGCCCCATTGGAACAGCAGTTCCGCGTTGATGTCGCCGATTCCCGGAATCGCGTTGAGCGAGGCGCGTGCCGCGCGCGCCTCTTCCTCGGCCTCGGCCTCACTGCGCACATCGAGCTTCCATCCGGTGAGTCGGTGTGCGAGACGGACGTTCTGCCCACGCTTGCCAATGGCCAGTGACAGCTGATCGTCAGGGACAATAACCTCCATGCCATGCTCGTCTTCGTCGATGACGACCTTGGAAACCTTGGCCGGTGCGAGCGCGCGGCAGACCAGTTCCGCCTGATCATCGGTCCAGGGAACGATGTCGATCTTTTCGCCGCGCAGTTCCTGCACGACGGCCTGCACCCGAGTGCCTTTCATGCCGACGCACGCGCCGACCGGGTCAACATCGGAGTCCTTTGAATAGACCGCGACCTTGGCGCGACCGCCAGGTTCTCGCGCACATTGCCGGATCTCGACGATACCTTCGTACATTTCGGGAACCTCCTGGGTGAACAATCCGATCAGGAAGTCGTTGGAGGTTCGCGAAAGCACGATCGAGAGGCCCTTTTCGGAAAGGTCCACATCGAGAATCAGTGCGCGGATTCGATCGCCCTGGCGATAACGCTCGTGCGGGATCTGTTCTTTCTCGGGCAAGATCGCTTCGGTGCGGCCCAGATTCACGATCATGTTCTTGCGCTCGAAGCGCTGCACGATCCCTGAAACAATTTCGCCCTTGCGATCCTTGAATTCGTTGTAGATCTGTTTGCGCTCGGCGTCGCGGATGTGCTGGATGAGGTTCTGCTTCGCTGCCTGTGCCGCGATCCGGCCCATGGTCGCCGTGTCCAGCTTGATGAGGATTTCATCACCGACCTGCGCTTCGGGATCGTATTTCGTGTGAGCTTCTTCGAGCGTTGCTTCCGCCGACGCGTTGGTCACGTTTTCGACCACGGTTTTGATCTCAAAGAGTTCAATCTCACCGAGTTCGGTGTTGAAGCGCGACTCGATGTTGCGTTCGGCGCCGAAGGTCCGGCGCGCCGCGGAATGCATCATCTCCTCGACCGCGTTGATGACGATCGATTTGTCGATCCCTTTTTCCTTGGAGACCTGCTCGATGACCCGATTCAGATCAACTTGCATAGCCGCCTCCCTTTAGCGCTTGTAACCCGCGCAGCATTTTCGAAATCAGTCGCCAAAATCGTACTCATAGTTCGCTCGCTGTATCTCTTCGAACGCGATCGCCACCCGGCGATGACTCGACTCATCGTCGAGTTCGATCCCCTCTGCATTCACCTCGACCAGCTTGCCGATAAACGCCTTCTGTCCCGCGTGCGCATGATGAGTTCGAATTTTCACGCGCTCGCCGCGTACGGCGGCAAAATGCTCAAGCTTGCGCAGAGGCCGATTCACTCCTGGCGAGGAGACCTCCAAGGTGTAGCGACCCTCTATCGGGTCATAAACATCCAGCAAATCACCCAAAACCGGGCTCAATTTCTCCAAATCGTCAAGACCGATCCCGCCGCCCGGCTTATCGACCAGGAGTCGCAGCAGCGAGTTCCGGGTCCCCTTGTGATAATCCACCGAGACCAGCTCGTACCCCTGCCGCTCGATATGCGGCTCCAGGAGTTCCGCAATCTTTGCGCCCACCGGGTGCAGCGCTACAACGTTCATCCTCTGCGTCTTGTCCAGCACCGGAATGCACGAAATTTCCTGGACAATTCCAACAAAAAAGTGGGCGAAGAGCCCACTCACCTCAAAAAGGATACCTCGCCTTAGCCGAGTCAGCAAGGCTGGTATCCCGGGCCTATAAACAGCGCTTTTTATTTGCCGTGTGCCGCGTTTCGGCGGGCGGGCCAAGTGTGATAGGCGGCAGGTGTGCGCATCGAGGTCTTCCCGCTCAAGACGCTCTACGACGAACCGTTGCAGATCCGGGTGACCGGGGCACCGCCTGCGCGCGCCCTCACCGTCAAGGCCTCCGCCTTCGACGGACTGAAACGCCGCTGGAGCTCCGAGGCCACCTTCGTCTCCGCGGAAAATGGTGAGGTGGATCTCGTTTACGAAGCGCCGCGCTCGGGCTCGTACCGCACCGCCGACGCGAATGGTCTGCTGTGGTCGATGCAACTCGATCCGAACGTTGAGCAGAGGACCGCATTTTCGGTGCTCCACGCCGAGGATGTGACCATAGGGCTCTCGGTCGAGCTTGACGGAGTCGAACGTGCGGCCGCACAGGTGGAGCGCCAATTCCTAACCGTCCAGACCATACGCGAAGAAGTACGTAGCGAGGGTCTGGTAGCGTCGTTTTTTCATCCGAAAGAAGGCGTGCATCCTGGGGTCATTGTCCTTGGCGGATCGGGCGGGGGTCTTGCCGAGGATCTTCCGGCGTTGTTGGCAAGTCACGGCTACGCGGTGCTTTCGCTTGGCTATTTCCTAATGCCGGGACTGCCCCAGGAGCTGGTGGAGATTCCGTTGGAGTATTTCGCGCGCGCGATCGCGTGGCTCAAGCGCAATCCGGCGGTTCGCGGGAACCTGCTTGCGGTCTCGGGAGCGTCGCGCGGCGGAGAACTGGCGCTCTTGTTGGGCGCCACCTTTGCGGACCTCAAGGCGGTAGTCGCGTATGTGCCAAGCGGGGTAGTTTGGCCCGGCATCGGAGGTAGTGGGGAGTCACCCAAATCTGCATGGAGTTGGCACGGCACGCCGGTCGAGTGCATGGTGACCGCCGCACCGGACCCTGCGCTGTGGAGCAAATCGCCAGTGGCGATAAGCCCGTGGTTTGTCGAGTCGATCAAAAACCGCCAGCATCTCGACGCGGCCGCGATCGCGGTCGAAAACATCAACGGGCCGGTGCTCATGTTCTCCGGCACGGACGATCAGATGTGGCCTTCGCTGAATCTGGCAGACTTTGCGGTTCAGCGGTTGGCAACTAGAAATTTTCCGCACCCCTATGAGCATGTAAGCTACGCGGGGGCGGGTCACTTTATCCGTTTCCCTTACAGTCCCCCACTCAGCGCGATCTTTCATCCCGTTACCAAGATGATGATGGCGCTGGGAGGAACCCCTGAGGCCAACCACATCGCGAATCTGGATTCCTGGCGGCGCTGTTTGTCGTTCCTAAAAAAGTTTCTCGGCTAAGGAGTCTGATGCGGCCTACCCGTGGCACAAAACGCAGCCCCGCAGCAGCGGGCCCTGCGTGGTGAGATGAACACTTTGGGACAGCTATAAGTTCGGAGAGTGACGATGCTGAAAAAATACAGCGGAAGTTGTCACTGCGGTGCGGTCCGGTTTGAGGTCGATTTGGACATCAGCGCGGGTACGAGCAAATGCAACTGCTCCATCTGCGTAAAAATGCGACTCTGGTCCTCTCAGGCACGGCCCGAGGCCTTCCACTTACTTGCGGGTGACAGCCAACTCACCGACTATCAGGGTTGCAACCAAGTCGCCCATCACGTCTTCTGCAGGCATTGTGGAGTGCGCGCCTTTGAGTGGGTCGATGTACCCAACATGTCTGGCCACAAATATTTCAGCATCAATCTCCGGTGCCTCGACGGTGTTAACGTTGATGAGCTGTGTGGCAGCGCCAGTGTCTTATCCCGATGGACGCAACAACGATTGGGGGTCACAAGCATCCGAGACGCGTCATTTGTAGAGTCCACTGCGGTCGTGATCGACTCGCTCTGCTTCTGGGAAACCGCTAGCAGCCTGGGACTTATCGGTCGGGCCGGGCGCGCGCCGCGACGGGGGCATTACTCTTCGTCGTCGCGGAGCTTGGCCAGCACCGACAGGTCTTCCAGCGTAGTGGTATCGCCCAGGGTCTGGTCGCCCGAAGCGATTTGCCGCAGCAGGCGGCGCATGATCTTACCGCTGCGGGTTTTGGGAAGCGCGTCGGTAAAACGAATTTCGTCGGGTCGCGCCAGTGCGCCAATTTCCTTGACCACATGCTCGCGCAGCTCTTGCTTTAGCTGGGCGCTGCCATTTCGGCCGCCTTCGAGGGTCACGAAGGCGACCACACCCTGCCCCTTCATTTCGTCTGGCCGTCCCACCACGGCGGCCTCGGCCACGCTCGCGTGCGAGACGAGCGCGCTCTCGACCTCCATCGTGCCGAGACGATGACCTGAAACGTTAACGACATCATCGACGCGGCCCATTATCCAGAAGTAGCCATCCTCGTCGCGGCGCGCGCCATCACCGGTGAAATAGACTCCGTCGATTTGGCTGAAGTACTGCTGCTGGTAGCGCTCGGGGTCGCGGAACACCGTGCGCAACATTCCAGGCCAGGGCCGTTTGATCACGAGCAAGCCACCCTGGTTCACGCCGACCGATTTGCCATCGTGAGTGACGACCTCAGCAGCCACGCCGGGCAGCGGCCGGGTGGCCGAACCGGGTTTGGTGGCTATCGCACCGGGCACCGGCGCGATCATGATGCCGCCGGTTTCAGTTTGCCACCAGGTATCGACGATGGGGCACCGGTCGCCACCAATGACCCGGCGGTACCAGATCCACGCCTCCGGATTAATCGGCTCGCCGACGGTGCCGAGCAGGCGCAGACTCGAGAGGTCGTGGTTCTTCACCCATGAGTCGCCCCACTTGAGGAAGGTGCGGATGGCGGTCGGCGCGGTATAGAAAATGCTGACGCCATATTTCTCGATAATCTGCCAGAAGCGATCTTCATGCGGAAAATTCGGTGCGCCCTCGTACATCACCGCCGTCGCGCCCGCCGCGAGCGGGCCGTAGACCGTGTAGCTGTGCCCTGTCACCCATCCGATGTCCGCCGTACACCAGAAAGTGTCTTCCTCCTTCAAATCGAACACCCACTTCATCGTCATCAGAGTGTGCGTCAGGTACCCGCCGATGGTGTGGACCACGCCCTTGGGTTTTCCGGTGGTACCGGAGGTGTAGAGCGTATACAGCATGTGTTCCGAGTCGAGCTGAGCTGGGGGACATTTCGGGCTCTGGCGCGAGACCAACTCATGCCACCAGACGTCGCGCCCGCTGCGCATACTGACCTTGTTGCCGACGCGCCGGAGAACCAGAACTTTTTGAATCGATGGACAGCGCTTCAGTGCTTCGTCGACATTGTTTTTGAGTTCGACTTGCGCGCCGCGACGCCATCCCGCATCGGCAGTGATGCACAGCTTGGCTTCCGCGTCATTGATGCGGTCGGCGAGCGCCTCCGCGGAGAATCCGCCGAAGACCACAGAATGGACGGCACCGATTCGCGCGCACGCCAGCATCGCGATAGCGGCTTCCGGCACCAGCGGCATGTAGATGGCAACACGGTCGCCCTCCTCCACGCCCAGTTCCTTGAGTGCGTTAGCGGCGCGTCCCACTTCATCGGCCAGCATCTGGTAGGTCAGTACTCGGCTGTCACCCGGCTCGCCTTCCCAGATGATTGCCGCCTTGTTGCGGCGCGCGCCTTTCAGATGACGGTCAAGGCAATTGTAGGAGGCATTGAGCGTACCGCCCACGAACCATTTGGCGAACGGAAATTTCCACTCCAGCACCTTGTCGAAGGGCTTGAACCAATCGAGGTTGCGGGCGCAGTCCGCCCAGAAGCCTTCGGGATCGTCGGCGGCGCGTTTGCACAGCGCTTCGTGCTCGGCGAGGCTTTTGATCCACGCCTTGGACGAGAACTCGGCGGGCGGCTCGAACTTGCGCACCTCGGTAAGGACGGAGTCGATTTGACCGCTGGGATTGGTTGCCACGTTCACACCCTCCCGCGCGCCTCGCGCGTCTTGAGGCTCAAGTACAGGGTCGCCGCATCGCCGACTTCATGACGGTTCGAGCGGATCTCGCGCAGGCGTGCGAGCAGTTCGCTTTCGATGCTTGGACTGTGCTCCGCCGCCAGCTCCACCGCGCGCGCCGCCCAACGCAGGGCAACGCGGCCCTCCGGACCGCCGAAATCGTCGAAGAACCAGGCACAACTGGTTAAGGTCGACTGTCCGGCGCGCACCATTTCAAACAGCCGAATCAGGCGCTCACGCGAAACCTCGCCAACGACACCAAATCTGGAGAACCAGTGCTCATGAGTCGCGGGATCGGAATCAATCATGAGCCGGATCGAGGCGCGCACTGCGCCTCGATGATCCTTCACTAGCGCCGGCGCGAAACGATCGTAAACCGCGTCGACGTGGTTGTTTACGAATTCCATTGCTGCGCGCAGCGGCGTCCGCCACCCTTGCCGGGTGCCGGCCTCGAGGCGACATCCGCATTCGGCGCGCCAGCGCTCGATGCCATGCGCGCAACTCCAGGAGCTGGGCGCTTCGATGAGGAACTTCCCCCTGGTTCCATGATCGGCGAGGTACTGCTCGCAGTTGGTCAGCACAATATCGTCGCGCCGCTGCAGCATGATCAACGCGCGCGCCAGTTCCGCAGCGCCCGTCTTCTTGTGGTGGCCGAACGTCTCGCCGTCGGTTGCGAACATCAACGAAGAACCTTCCGGTAACGCAAGCGCGGTCGCGGCCATCCACTCAGCCAGCCTTGCTCCGTCGTGTAAACCTTCTCCGAAGGAAATCGTTGATGACATCTCACGGTCGAAGCGGAAGACCGCGAGTTTGGCGTTTCCGTTGCTCCACAGGAAGGGTCCAGCAGCGCGAGTGTCAGTTGGGTCTCCCAGGTATTGCCCTTGTTGCGGTCCGAGGATGACGAACCTGATTCCCGCGGCCGCGACCGACGCCAGGGTCTCGGGATCGACAGCACACTCGGGCAGCCACATTCCCAGCGGACGGCGCCCGAAGCGGTATTCGAAATCGGTGATTCCCCAGGCGATCTGCAGATCGCGATCCCGTGGCGACAGCAGCGGCAGAATCGAATGATTGTAGGATTGCGCGATCGCGTTGCCGTGGCCGCCAAGCCGATCGCGCGACAGTGCATCGCCCCGCAGCAGCGCACGATAGGCGGCCTGGCCGTGATTAGCCAGCCACAGGGCCAGCGTCGGGCCTATGTCGAAGTTGACCGATTCGTAGTTGTTGCGGATATGGACGATGTGGCCCTCCATCGTGTGCGCATGAGCATTCGCGGTGTAGCACTCGCTCAGGATGCGTTCATTCCAGTTGGGGAATGGCGCCGCCCCAGACTCCTGACTGATGAGCCCCGTCCAGGGGCTCTCACGCGGGGGCTGGTAGAAATGGCCGTGAATAATGATGTAGCGCGGTTCGGGCATGGTACTAGTTATGTAGCGCGCCCGGGCGGATAGCCGAAAGACCACCCAACCCGAGGCCTGGTGCGGGAACTCAAACAAGGAGGCGGTCAGGAGGCAGCCGCGCGAAAGGAACCCTTGATAGCGGTCTCGCCCTTTTGATTTAGGACGACGAGGTCACCTTCGACCAGTTTCTCGCCGTTTTTCTCGACCTTGTTGGTGACTTTGCCGGTACAGGTAACCGTGTCGCCCGGCCAGACGCGGGTCGAAAACCTGACCTTGAATTGACGCACGTTTCCGATTCCCGCCCAATCGGTCAGCGCCTTGGACAATAATCCGGCCGTGAACATACCTTGCGCGAAGACCGTGGGAATTCCGGCGGCTTCCACGAAGGTCTGATCATAGTGCAGCGGCACGAAATCACCCGATGCACCGGCATAGCGAACGAAGTCGGGTCGAGTCAGGCCTTCGACCACAAACTTCGGTATTTCGTCCCCGATCTTGAGTGCGTCAAACTTGAGTTTTGCTGCCATTGGTTGCTGCTCCGAATTTGTCGTCGTGAAGTCAGTTCGCTTTAACCGCTTGCCCGGTTTCGACCAGAGTCGAGCGCGACACCGCGACCTTTTCGCCCTTCTGATTCGTGTATTCGGTCTCGGTAACCAGGAACGTCATCTTGCCGCCGCGTCCGCCTTCCTTCTCATAGACATCGGCGACCTTGGTGACGCCGGTAAGGGTATCGCCGACAAAAATCGGGTTGAAGAACTCGAACTCCTGCTCACCGTGCAGGATACGCCGAAGGTCGAAGTTACCCATGCCGGGGCCCGAATCGGCGTCGGTCCAGAATGCGCTGGTCTGCAGAAAGGTGACCGGCAGCGGGATGCCGCCGAGCTCCTTCTTTCCTTTATCCGGATCGAAATACAGAAGGTCAGGATCTTTGATAGCCCGCGCGAATTCGCGCACCTTGCTCCACTCGATGGGCATCTTGAACGGCTTTCCCGCCCGCCCGACGATACTCTTGTCGGCCATGTGCGTTTCCTCTCTCGTTATCGGAACACGTCTGGTCTGGTTTTTCGGGGCGGCGAACCCGCCAGGGCCCCGCCGTCCCGACAATCAGATTGCCGTACCACGACCCGTGGTCATGCGACAAGTATCGCACCAGCAGAGGTCGGCGCGGCAGGTTATTCAGCAGCGCGCGGCGCCTGTCCGCCGTCAACTATCAGCAGCGCACCGGTCACGTAGCTGGATGCATCGGAAACCAGAAAGATGCACGGATGCGCGATTTCTTCGACCGCGCCGAAGCGGCGCAGCGCCCGCGAGCGCGCCACCATCTCTTTGACCTGGGGATTCGGCCACACGCGAGGGGCTGCGCCCTCGGTATCGATGGGTCCGGGGGCGATGCAATTTACCCTGATGCCCTGCGCTCCCCACTCGCCAGCGTGAGAAACGGTCAGGTTGATCACCCCAGCCTTGGACGCGCCGTAGGGAAGCATCTCCGGCGATCCATGAACTCCGGCGGTTGAAGAAATATTTATAATCGATCCGCCCGACTTCTGCGCCATAAACTGTCGCGCCGCGGCACGTGAGCAGAAGAAAACGCCATCGAGGTTGATACCGATGACTGCGCGCCATCCGTTCGGGGAAAGGTTCAGGCTGGGGGTGGTAATGCTGGCGCCATGGTTGTTGATGAGCGCATCGACATGCCCGAAATGTTTCACCGCCTCCGCCACCATCGCATCGCACTGCGCGTCATCGCGCACGTCGCAGAGCGCCAGCTCACACTGGCCGCCCGCACTGCGGATTTCTGCGCGCACTTTTTCGAGGTTTTCGGCTTTGCGGCTGGCAATGAGAACCGGCGCACCGCGTTTTGCGAACTCCTTGGCGATCGATTCACCTATTCCGGTGCCACCGCCGGTTACGATGGTTACTTTACCTTCTACGCTGAATGGGTCCTTCAAGCCTCACCTGCTCCTTCTGGTTTTACCGGCTCCGCCGCTGGCATTTGTGCCTAGCGAGGTTGTAGGCACCCTTCGTACGCGGGCACTCGTCACGCCAGGCCGGGGTCGCTGAATATATCGGGTGGTGAGAAAAT
>DASXMJ010000191.1 GCA_036495685.1 Candidatus Binataceae bacterium
AGCCACCGGCGCGGACTCGCAACCATCACCGATTTGATTGGCGCAGAGCGCGACCTGATGGCGGCGCGATATACGCTCATCCAAACTAAGGCAGGCCTGTTGATCTCGTCGTCCGCCGTGGTTCACGCGGTCGGGGGCGCGTCGGCCTCGAGTGCGCCTGTACCGTGAATACTCAACCCCGAATTGAACTGTCGTTCGGTCTGCTAGGCCCGCCTATCTTGGCAGGGTGCAGTCCAGTCATTAGTCCCGTCATTAGCGTGGCCGGGGCGAATTTCCCCTTGTGGACATTGTGTCTTCTGGTGTGAGCTACGATCGCGCTATCTTTGCGGCCATTGTTTGTTGCCATTGGACTCGACCAATGGATGGCGCCCCGAACCCTCGTCTACTGCTGTCTTGCGCTGGTGGTCGCCTTCCTTTGCTGGCTGCTCGTTGGGAGGTGAACCGGTAAAAGGTTCCTATGGCGCAGCCAAGCAAAACGGCATCGAGACGGCCCCCGTGGACGCGAGCGCTCGGGCGAACGTTGAGCGGTGTTCTGGTCCTGGCGGCCTTGGTGCTGGGGTGGGTCGTTTACCGAGCGTATTTTGCAAATCCGCGGACTGATGACGCCTACGTTCGCGCGGACACGGCGTCGGTGGCGGCCCATGTCAGTGGTCAAATCCTTCAACTACCCATAAAGGACAACCAGCGAGTAAAGAAGGGCGACCTTTTGTTCGTGGTCGATCCACGTCCCTACAAACTTGCGCTGGATACCGCGTGGACCAAACTGCACTTGACCCAGATCGAGATCAAAACGCTGCAAGACACGATCAAGGCGGCGGATGCCCAGTTGTCCCTGCGCAAGGCTGACGCGGCAAATATCAAACAGTATCTGGACCGTATCGTCCCGTTGCGCGAGCGCGATTTCGTTACCGATAACGAGGTGGTTGAGGCGCGCAACAAGCTTAAGGCCGCGCAGGCGGGCGTCGCTGCCGCGACTTCTGATCTGCAGAAGGCGCAAGATGCGTTGGGTGTTTTGGGCGATGTCAACCAGCGAATCCGTGCGGCTCAGGAAGCGATTGACGACGCGCAGCTCAACTACGATTACTGCTTCGTGCGTGCGCCTTTTGATGGCTACGTAACCAACCTGAACATTGCCGAGGGGCAGTACGCCAATGTCGGGCAGCCCGTGCTTACTCTGATTGACGACAGCAATTGGTACGTGCTCGCGTATTTCAGAGAAGACCTGCTGGATCGAATCCGGCCTGGAATGGGCGCTGACGTCTCGCTGCTGAGCTACCCGGGAAGGCTTTTCCACGGAGAGGTGGAGGGGATCGGGTGGGGACTCTTTCAATCCAATGGTGCTACGGTCGGCGGCCTGCCGAATGTCGAAGAGACGCTCAACTGGGTGCGACTTAATCAACGCTTTCCCGTTCGAATCAGCCTTAAGCATGCTGACGCCAACCATCCGTTTCGTATGGGCCAAACGGCAGTAGTCACGGTAAGGGGCAGATAGTGGCCTCGTCGGCCATCGAATTCCTGACAAAGGAGCTGGCCCCGACTCGCCGGCGGTTCATCGAGGCAGCGCGGACCGCAGTCAAAGCCACTGTTACTACGGGGTGCGCTGCCACACTACAGATACTTGGCCCGTTCGGAGCCCTGTTCGCCTTCCGACTTGGACAACCTGGAATTTCTTTCGGACTGTTCGAAGGAGGCCTAACCATTGTCTCCGCCGCGATAATGCAGGCAGCCATCGTGCCGATAACCGGCAAACTGTTGGACTATCCGGGGCTCATTATCGCCTTCCTGTTTGTGGTGTTCGCGACCGTGGCCTACCTGCTGTCCAACACCCGATTGTTTCTGATCCTGGCGCTGGTGGCAGTGGGAACCATCACGACCGTGTATGTCGGAATTTTTGAGCCGGGTCAGATCGGCTGGGGCTCGACCTACACTTTCGACGGGATTTTGGCCGCGACCTTGGTGATGGTCGCAGTCGACAGCTGGATTTGGCCGTCTCCGGCGGAGCCAAAGCTGCTGGAGTCCGTAGCCGCCGACTTCGAACGATCTAGAATGCGCCTCCAAATGGTCGAGCAACGCTATCTCGATCCGCTTTCCGCGCCACTGCCGACTCCACTACTTGCATCGCAGCTGGCATCACACTTGGCACTGTTGGAGTCGATCAAGGAACACGAGAAGCCGACACCCGAGCATCTTGCTCGTTTACTCGACGCAGTGGTTACCGCCGAGCGGGTCTTTCTGGAAGTGGAGCGTCTCGCGGTGCTCGCCGATGAACCGGTATCAGATGAAATCAGACGAACCTATCGATACCAGCTCAGGGTGGTTTTGAGCGATCTCGACGCGGTTCTCGCGAGACGGGCCGAGGACGTGCTCGCCGGAATCCAGGGTGTTGAGAATCCCGCAGAGGAAGTCTCACCTCATTTGCGCGGGTTGATCCGGCAGCTGAAAGACGCGAGCGCGCAAATTCTGACGGGCCGCGAGACCGCGACGGCGGGTGGGGTGTCGAATTTTGCTGGATTTGTGGACGCTCTGGATGTGATCGAAAATCTACTGGCCACGCCGCTTTTCGGAAGGGTCGCTAGCGAGGCAACCGGAGAGGAAAAGACTGTCGGGCATGAATTTTTTAATTCGGACAGATTTCGCTTCAGTGTAAAGCTCGGAGCCACAATGGTATTGGGGCTCCAGGTCGGACTGACGACGCAACGCGCCGACCTTCAGACCATCCTTTGGAGCATCGCGGTCGCGGGCCAACCCAACCAATATGGCGCAGTCTTGCGCAAGACTATCCTGCGCCTAGTCGGATGCATGATGGGCGGGCTTGCCGCGCTCGGGGCAATGCTCCTTGTGTCACAGAACTTCGACTCGCTGCCAGCATATCTGGTCGCGATATTCGCGGTGACCTTTTTCTCTACTTACCTGTCGCAGAGCAGCGACTGGTTGAACTATGCGGGCATTCAAACCGGCATCACGTTTCTGATCTGCTATGTCGGACTGGGGCCATCCTCGGACATTTACCGGCCCCTGTGGCGCTTTTGGGGCATCGTGCTGGGCGTTCTCACGACCGGCTTCGTGTTTTTGTTTCTATGGCCGGAATATGCCAGTGACAAGCTGGTTGAGAGTCTTAGTAAATTGATCCGCACTACGGTAGCTTTCGCAAAGGAAGTTGCCGACGGGACCGTCACCGAGACACAGAGCGCCGCCCTAGAGCAACGCCTGAGCATAGACCTGTTTGAAGTCCTCAACCTCGCGGATCAGGCGAAACTTGAAGGCCGACGCGGGTTGGTGAATTCAACCAATGGAGTTAATGCCGCGGCTACCCTCATCCGAATCGCGTATCGTTTTCAGGTCATAGCGCGTGCGCGGGGGTCGGGAGCGGAAGCAACTCTACCCCACGAGGTGCTCGCACGCCGCTTTACGCAGGAAAGGGAATATTGCGATGCCCTCGAATCGAAAATTAATATGCTTGAGTCCGTCCGTTCGCCGGACCGATCCCCCGCACCCCTAAAGCAATCAGTTAATGAATTCATCCACATGAGCGACGATTTAACGACCCGCGCTGCGTCGGAAAGTGGTGACCTGGCTGCACAGCTGGAGTCCTATCGTCGACTTCCCGTACTTCTCGAGCATCTTGACGCTGCGCTCTCAAAGATTGTGGTATCGTAAACTTGCAGTGGTTCATTTTTGAAAACGTTCGGATTTGAATCAGCGCCTGCGATCGGGAGCCAGAAATGACACGGCTCCGTCTGCCCCGTTCTTTCGCAGAAAATCTAATGATTTTTCACTCGCGGACACCGAGGCTTCTCGCGATGAGGAAAGGATTTCTCGACGGCGCACTCCCAGGTTTGTTGCACGGGCTGGCCTTAGGAGACTCTGGTCATCTTGAAGGGGCGAGCCGGGGAGGTGAGTCATGGGACTGCTAATAAATGGTGAATGGCAAGATAGCTGGTACGACACGAGTAAGACCGAAGGTCGTTTCGTGCGTGCCGACGCCGCGTTTCGGAACTGGGTAACCCCGACGGGCGAACCTGGCCCGAGTGGCTCAGGCGGGTTCAAAGCCGAGCCGGGGCGCTATCATCTATATGTATCTCTAGCCTGCCCGTGGGCACATCGAACGTTGATTTTCCGCAAGCTCAAGCGACTCGAGCAGGTGATATCGACGTCGGTGGTTGATCCCATCATGGGTAGCAATGGGTGGGCGTTCACGGCTCCCGACGGGTCCCTTTATCCGGGATCAACAGCCGATAGTGCGAACGGGGTTCGGTATCTTTACGAGGTCTATCGATTGGCTCGCCCCGACTTCACGGGCCGCGTGACGGTTCCGGTATTGTGGGATAAACACCGTAACACGGTCGTCAATAACGAATCCGCCGAGATTATCAGGATGCTGAACAGCGCCTTCGACGAGTGGGGAAGTCGGGAGATCAATTTTCTTCCCGCTCACCTGCGTACCCGGGTCGACGAGATCAACGCCTATGTCTATGACAACGTGAACAATGGAGTTTACAAGTGCGGCTTTGCCACCGCCCAGACAGCCTATGAGACCGCCTTCGACGCGCTGTTCGCCGCTCTTGATCGAATCGAGACACAGCTCGCAAGCCAGCGCTATGTCGCGGGTAACGAACTGACAGAAGCCGACTGGCGCCTGTTCACCACCTTGGTGCGGTTCGATTCAGTTTACTATGGCCATTTCAAATGCAATCTGCGTCGGCTGGTCGACTATCCAAATCTCTGGAACTACACGCGCGAACTCTATCAGAAGCCCGGTGTAGCGGAGACCGTCAATCTCGTACATATCAAGCGCCACTATTACATGAGTCACACGACCATTAACCCCACCGGCATCGTTCCCAAAGGACCCCTGCTCGATTTCGGGGCAGCACACGATCGCGCGCGCCTGAAAATATGATGTTAGCAAGTCTGGGTGGGGCGTGAGCGCATGAAGATTCTACATACGCGCAACACGATTGTGGCTTTGGTCGGCCTGTGGTTCAGGTTGATGGGCAGTTTGCGCTGCGGAGAATCTCGCTCCCGGATGGAACCCAAACGCATTTCGGGATCTGAGCACCCTAGAGATAATGACAGTCGGAGCGAAAGAAGGTGAACGCTGGTCGAGGCTGTGGCCGGTCGTTATCGACGGGAAGCTTTACGTGCGGCTGGGCGATCGGGCCTTCGAGCGAGTTCAGAAGAACGTTGCAAGCCCATATGTGCAGGTGAAGATTGGCGGCCAGAGGTTCGACAGGGTCCGAATCGGGGCCGCTCCTGAGATGGCTGAGAAGGTCGCGGCCACGATGGCTTACAAGTACTTCTTGGATATTCTGGTTCGGCATGAGTCGCATCCAATGACGGCGCGTCTCGTTCCTGAATCGATCTCACCGCCATGAGGTAGAGGATAAGGTGGTCGAGCTTGAGCTGAGCTTTTGAGACGGGCGCTCAAGCCGAGGCCACGTGCCGCTTTCGGCATTCACCAGGCCGACGCTCTGTTTCAAGATCTGCTGGGCGAAACGGAGCGCACCTCGCAGATCCGTGGCGCCTCGCTTGGTTTGGCCCCAGCCTTACATCTCTGCGACTGTCTTGCTGAGTGTCGTCCAATCGACGATAGGACTAAGTTTTCGCTTGCTTACCAACCCGCGCGCAATCGCGTCGCTGAACGGACGGAACGTGAGCTCATGGTCCTGGATGTCAAGTACCAACACTATCTTAGCCTCTTCGTTCGAGGCCCACGGACCAGCCTTCAGCGTGACACCCGGCGGAAAGCCATTCTTCATAGCAGCCTCAATGAGTTGGTAGGCGCTTTTGAAACTTTCTTTGCTGGTGACGTTTAAGAAGATTTCGTCGAGATAGAGAGACATCGAACTCCTCCTCACTAATTTCGGTCGGAAGGCGAACGAATTTGGCCCGTGGTACGGAAGGCGATTATCGCTCCACAGAAGCGGGAATATTCCCCGCACGCAGATGCTCAACGACCTTCACGGGGTCTTCCACAACTATGACCGCATATTTTGAGACTAGCTTGGTACCTGACTGCGGCTTGATGCCACTCTCGCTGAGCAACTTCAGCGCCTTCACGAAACTGTCGGACAGGTCGTTACCACTTGCCGCGGGTTCAACGATGATTCTGGCCATCAGTTTTCTCCCAACGATAAAGGATCCTCGCCTTGCTCATCGTGTACAAAATTGCCTCGGAAGATGCCACCCTGTGAATATGGCGGGGTTTCTATTCCGGCTAGCCTTCTTCTCCCGCGGGAGTTCGCGACCAGCTGGAGGCGAACTTTTCCTGACCGCCCCTGGGCAGTTTTTGGGTTCGCCCAAAAGCTCGGGCATTTGTGACCATGCGGGACAACATGAAACCTTCTTCGCGTTGTGGAAAGACGCATATGCGGATCGCCTCGAAATGTTGGCTGTAAAGCAATTCCTTACGTCGACCAGGCCAAACCGAAGTGGCTGAGCCGCCTGTGAACCGAACAAAACTGCACCGGTACTAGCATCCCTGCTTTAAGAGCGACATCCAGGCGATCTGAAGGAGAGCGCTCCCGGAGGTGCAAGTCGCGTGAGGCCCGTTAGGTCGGGACTTGCCGCATCGCACATCACGGTCGAGGTGTTTTAAGCCTAAAGACTCGCAGACTTAAGCACGTCGTTAACCCGCCAATCTCATCCGTGGTGCCGCAGCAATCTCGGCTCTTCTTTCCCCGCTGTGCAAAAGATCGGTAGCTAAGCGTTCCTAGAAGACGATGGCCGTTCGCTCAAATTTAACCAGAGTGGAATCGTTTAATTCAGGTCAGCCCCGATCAACTCTGGCGATTGCGCGTGAAGCGGCAGCTTTCCGAACCTGCGATTCTTACGCGACAAGATTGAGTGAACAATGTCGACGGTGACGGTACCTGCAGGCGGCGAGAAACCGAAGGCGCGGCCAAACTTGATTGTAGCTATGAGGAAGGGAACCTGCACTCTGGCCAGAGGCAGGCTCCCTTCCCCGCAATTTCAAGGAGCCGATGAGAAGTTGAACAAATCGGTCAGATCTCCGATGGCGGGGCGATTGTTCGGGACATAGGGGTTGCCCGCACTGGTCACCGGATTCTTCAGATTGTCTCGGCTCCGACTCGTGATAGGCGCGACGCTCCAGTTGAACTCGATGAACTTTAGGATGGACACGTGGTCGCTATAGACGTGGGAAATGTGGCCGCCAGTTGAAAAGGGCGAAACCACCATCATCGGGATACGGGTACCATCGCCGAAGAAATCGAGCGCCTGGATGTAACCGGAGTCGTAGTAGCCACCGCCCTCGTCAAAGGTGATGAAGATTGCAGTGCTCGCCCACAAGCTTGGGTTGGCCTGCACTGCATCGACGATCTTCTTGACGAAGCCCTCGAACAGGATGAGCTTCGATGAAGCCGGATGGCCATCAACCCAGCCGCTGGGCTTGACGAAGGATACCGCCGGCAGCGTACCATTAGCGATATCGCTGTAAAGGTCAGTCGTGTCTTTCAGGTGCGTAGTGCGAACCGCCGCGTTGGTCATGATGGAGGTGGAATACTGGAAGAAGTTGCAGATGTTGCAGTACTGATCGCTGGTCGGCCCGATTGCCCCAAAATTCAGCTGGTACTTGTCGGTAAGATAGGCGTTAAACTGATCGCCGTAGTATTTAAAGGAAACATTTTTATCAATTAACGCGTCACCGACATTGCGTACAGTCGACGGTGGAATCGTAAAGGGAGTGTTGTTCACATTTGTATCGGTGGAGGCGTTCGACCCATCGCCGAAATAACCCGGGTTGTAATTGTTGAGCAGATAGTAGTGGTCAGGAGCGCAGTTGGGGTTGATAGATACTGAACCGAGGTACGTAGTGACTGCGGTCACCCCCGGTTGTGTGGTATCGGCGCAGTCGCTGTACGAGCCGCCGCCGAATGCGGCGGAGCCAAACGCCCCACCGCCGTAGCCGTCCTCAGTGTACCAGTTGTTTGTGCCCCCAGCCGGATTTGGGTCTTCCACCTCATCGACAACGCCGGCATTGGGCGTCCCTTTCAGGACCAACCGGTTATGAGGTGGAATGGCTGGATTTCCCGCCGCATCACTGAAAAAGAGCGCATCGCCATATCCCATCATGATGTGATTCGCGCCGGTGCCGCCCATAACCGCCTGGTGATAGTTGTCGCTCATCGAGTAAGTGTCAGCGAGGAACTCTAGATAGGGGGCGTCGCCTTGCTGAACGTTATAGAAGCCGAGCGCCGTCGACCCTTCGCCAGTGGTCTTCGCCGAGGGAGAAAACTCAGTGCTAAAATTGCGCGGCTGCGCCAGGCCGTTAGTACCAGCACCAACCGTCACTTCGACCCACGCAAACAAGTCTTGTAGACAGCCGCCCGGGTTCATAAGGGAGGCGAAAGTCAGGTTACAGTCGGCTTGCTGCCACATCTGGTAAAACCTGTGTACGGGACTAGCGGCGTAAGCGTCATAAGGGAACGTGGCGGAAGTTAGCTGGAAGGGTCCCGGGGAAAGACTGTTGACGTTCTGGATCCTGGTGTCCGGAGTCTTCGACTTCAGGCCGGTGCCGCCAGTCAATAGGAACTGATAATAGTTGGGCGCCAGGCCGTTCTCCGAGGTGGTCGCGTCTCGCGGAGTACACATACCGTTGTCTGTACAGACGTTGGTGGGACCTCCGGCCAACGGGTCTGGAAGAAATGGGTAGAGCGCCTTGTCGCCCGGGCTGGTCTCGTACAGCTGACCGGTTGCAGAAGTGTCTCCTGTGTTAGGACAAAGGCCCCCCTTCCCGACATCGCAAGCCGAGTTCTGGTTGGCCATAGAAAAGTTCGGCCCTGGTGATCCGTCGGCGTTGATGATCTTTTCGGACAGAAGATTGTTCACCGTCTGCCCAGTCTTTGGCTGATAGGTGGCGAAAATGTGGTCGAACGTGCGGTTTTCGCCGATGATCACAATTACATGTTTAATGGGAGTACTAGTGTTGTTGTCGTTGCTGGGTGGAACTGCAGCGCCGACGAGAGGAATCCCAATCACAAAATTCATCGCTGCGACAAAACTTAGCGTAACCGCAGAGTTGTGGATGATACTTTGAACACCGGATCTGATCTTCATCGTGGTAGTCCCCCAGCGAGGTTGGCGAGCGATCGGAATAACCGCTTGGGAACTACTACAGCATTCCCATTAACCAGGTCTTACCAATCGATTAAAAGCGTCCGGGATTTTAAAAAAATGTTGGATGCGCCGTCGGTTGGATTGTTGGACGAGGTTCATCAGTTATCCGATTGGAGTCTTCAAAACTTGAGTTTTAGAGAAACGCGGTAACAACGCACCACACCTTTGTAAACAAGACCCCCCTGCCGTTTTTGAACTCGAGAGATGACCGGTGTTGTTTCACGAGGTTTTGTCTGACACGGACCAGTGAGGTCCTGCTATTTGGCACTTAACACCGAATTCAGCGATGCATACCTGATCACCTTAGCCGCCGAAGCTCATGCGAAGCCTGCATTTGGTGGGCGCTAGGGGTATGCGCTCGTCAAGTTCGGAACATGGTTGACGATAAGGGGGGAGCGAGCCATGGCCACCCACCCGAGGCGAAGAAACCGTACTGGGGCTAGATGTGCGCAGTCGCGTCTGCGACGGCTGAGTACTCTCCTTTGTCGTCGCGCCTACTCCGCGATCATGGACGCTAGAGTTTCGATGATCGCGATATTTTGGAGCAGTTCCTGTGGCAGGCCATGCCGCTCCTTCAGGTAACTCGGGCTGTTGTACGAAACCCAAACCTTTCCGTTCTCATCCTCGCCGACCAGGATCTTGAGGGGTAGATCGATCGCGCTGCTGGGGGCAGCCAACATAAGCGGCGTGCCGGCCTTGGGACTCCCAAAGATCAACAGCTTGGTAGGACGCATTTTCAAACCCGCCCTTTGGGCTTCGCCGCTGTGGTCGACCATCGCGAACAATTGGACTCCCTTCGCCTTGAGTATGTCCTCAAGCTTTTGCACGGTTTGGTCTACCGAATGATTGCTAGGTATTTCGACGATTCCCGTAACTTCACTGGGGGCCATGGAGCGTCTCCGTTTTTCTTACCGTAGACGGGTTGAGCCCGGAACGGAAGTTGGACTGGCAAAGGTCTTGTGCACCGAGTCGCGATCCGGTTCGGACCTCACTTAGACTTCGCGGAACGCGGAGATCATTTTTGAGGCGAAGAGCTCAAGATGGGGTTGGACCCAGCGCGGTGGCAAGGTCCGGGAATAGTAGTGGGTCAGCGGAACTGTGTTGATGTAGTCGCGGATTGACGATGAATTCTCGGGATCGATGGTGGCGCCGGATTCTACCTACCTCCGCACTCGACGTAAGCGATCCAGACGCCGCGGCCAAAATTATGTAAAACTGCGAGTTTCGCTCGCTTTATATCGACGACCTGGACGCGGGTACATCGAGGCAGTAAGCGATCGGCGAGGGGTCGTGAGGTTCGAGGTTCGCGGATCCGCTGATCTCCGAGGTGAACGCAGAATGATGACGAGGCCCACGTAATGTTCGTAACCCTCGTCGAATCTCCTCTTCGCGGAAGCTCCCCAACTTGGAGTTGAGCATCTCGGAGGGAGACATCCTCTTAGATCATCAGACGGGAGTCGCGCGGATGCGGGTATGTAGCCATTTTTCAATAAGGTCGCGACTGAACCGCCAATCACTGCCGACCCGGAATGCGGGGAGTTGGCCGTTTCTGAGCAACCTGTAGACCGTCGAGCGATGGACCCGCAGAAAGTCCGCCAACTCATCGGCGGTCAGCAATTCGTCATGTCCAACTCTGAGTGCTTTCACTTCCAAGTCGGGTTTCACCTTCGAGCTGAGGGTTACTACTCGAGCGGACCAACTAGTGATTTGTTCGTACCAGAAGCGTGAGCCTTGTGAAATTGGACTTTGGTCCAATGGGCACTCGAGGGGGTGGGCGCGCGCTCATCACGGCGAGCGCGGACTGTGGGTCTATCGCTCGACGAACGCGTCGATATCCGCGATTCGCAGATGCTCGAGAACCTTCAATGGGTCTTCGGTGACGATAACTGCATATTTTGAGACCAGCTTCGTGCCCGAGCGGGGTTTGATGCCGTTCTCATTGAGAATATTCAGCGCCTTTATGAAGCTGCCTGGGAGGTCATGACCAGGGGCTGCAGGCTCTACAAAAATTCGGACCATTTTATCTCTCACTTTGGAATCGACTATCTGCTCGATCTATTGATGGTCAGACACAGGAGGAGGGCTATCAGCGATGAAACTCCGAAAGCCGAAACAAAACCAAGCCAAAACAAGGTCACCTCTCTGTCACCCTCTGAAATTGGTCTTTACGAAGGAGGAAACGGATCTACCGCCTTCAACTAGCAGCTCGCGGCAGTCACGAAGATCGTTCTAGTAGCACCTTGCTAGTTGGACGCGCTCGCGGTCCTGCGTATTCAGGCGGGAAAAGACCAGCTGTCGACTGCAATAAATGGGTTCCGGAATTGAGGCCAGGCTTTTTGGTTCCTCTCGGAGGAACTTCGCACTGCGGATGCGTTTGACGGCCGAAATCGTAACGCGGTCCGAGCAGCGCATCCGGTCTCTTGAGGGAGGATGTCTTTCTCTGAAGGGTCCGGCGCCAACACACACGCTGGCCGCAGCCAGCAAGGGACGGCCGCGCGATCTTTCGGACTCACGTCGCTAAAAAGAACCAGCGGGACGGTAGCGGCGCGCTTGGCCCTTTCCCGCGTCGGTCGATCAGACATATAAGAACGAGACGGGAACTGCCCGTTCGCCAAGCTCATGGCGATGCTCAGACGGGCAGCGAAGCTTGTACGTGGCTGCGCGTTTGAAAGAAACCAAAAAAACCTCCGGTGCGGGCGCTCATCGTGCACAAAAGGGTGCTGGAGCTACAGGGGTAGATTTCGAAGCGCTGCTCAGCGATTTATCGGCCGCTTTCGTCCGTGTGGCGGTTGACGAGATCGACCGTGAAATGGAGCACGGGCTTGAGCGGATCGTGCTGGCGATGAAGGTCGATCGCAGTACCGTCGTGCAAGTAGTTCCCCAAGACGGATTTCTCTACGTAACCCATCAGTGGGCGCGAGCGGGTGTTGGGACCCCGCAGCGGGGCATACCGATTGATCGGACACCTGAAACCCCTTGGCTCGATGACCAGATAGCATCGGGCCACGTGGTAGTGTTCTCGCGCCTGGACGACGTTCCGCCGGAGGCCTCAACTGATCGGGAGGTCTTCCGTGACGCCGGGAGCAAATCTAACGTTACGATCCCATTGCGGGTCGGCGGAGTCGTGGTCGGTGCCCTCTTGTTTGGCGCGGTCCGTTTCGAGAAACATTGGTCGGAGCAGGAAGTGCAGCGCCTCAAACTGGTGGCTGAGATCTTCGGAAACGCCTTTGAACGAAAGCGTGCCGAAACGGAGATCCGCCGGCTCGCGGAGGAATTGCGTCAGGCTTCACAGGTAATGACGATGGGAGAGCTGACCGCTTCGCTGGCGCACGAGCTCAACCAGCCGCTCGGAGCAATCTTGAACAATGCGAAAGCTGCTCGACGCCTGCTTACCGCCAAGACCCCGGATCTAATCGAAATTGACGCCGCGCTGGACGATATTATTCGCGATGATGCACGGGCAGTAGATATCGTCAAGAATGTTCGCGCCATGTTCCAACGCGGCGCGGCCAAGATGGCACCGATCGATGTCAGGCAACTCATAGTTGAGGTAGCTCGCATAGTGAACAGCGATGCGAGGATGAAGGAAATCTCGTGGTCCTTGGAGTTGTCCGATTCGCTGCCACGCGTGCGAGGCGACAAGACACATTTGACGCAAGCCATCCTGAGCCTGGTCGTAAATGCATTTGACTCGGTTTGCGACGGCGACGGACCGCGCGAGGTTGTTCTGCGCGCGGATCAGGTGGAGCCCAATCACGTACACGTATCCGTGCGCGATTCCGGCAAGGGTATCGACGCCAAGGTGATACCGAATCTGTTCGAGGCTTTTTACACGACCAAACCGCGTGGCATGGGCATGGGCCTCACCATCGTTCGTTCAATCATCGAGAATCATGGAGGCCGGATCTGGGCCACTCGCAATCCAGTGCGTGGCGCTACCCTGGAGTTTATTCTGCCAGTCGAACCGAATAACCAGCCGACCAGCTGAGCCGAACGCCAGGAAGCTTACCCATCGTCCGACGCGTTTGCGCCGAAAGCGGTATGCGACCGCGACGACCAAAAATGAAGGCCTTTCGACGGCCGTTGTGGTGGGGGGATGCGGGGAACTAGCGCCTAGGGCAGCCGCCTTCATTGGACCAATGTCCAATTGCGCGATTCAACAGGATGTAAGAAAAGAACCTCAACCATAAAGCGGTGGCCAGGAAGCGTCGGCTGCAGGGTCACGGACGAATCAGCGGTTAATAACAATGAATAAAGAATTTTTACAGGGCAGGCGATGGGTAGCTAGCGCTCTCTTCGTCGTGGCGTCAGCCGTACTCCCGTCATTAAGCTCTGCGCAAGAGGTTCCAGTTTTTCAAATTACGCCGCTCGAAAGCACGATCAAGTTCGGCGTGAAAGCGTCCGTGCCGATCGAAGGTCGGTTCGACCAGTGGAGCGCCACTCTAACCTTCACGTCCCCGGAGGTGACGACTGCAGTCTTTGACGTTGAGATACAGGCTGCCAGCGTGGATACGGGGAGCAGCCTGAAGAATAGCAAGCTCAAAAGCTCGGATTTCTTCGACGTCAACAACAATCCGTTGATTACGTTTAAGTCAACCAAGGTCGTACAGACCGCTCCTGACACCTTTGAGCTGGACGGCAACTTTACAATTCGGGGTGTTACTAAGGCCGAGAAGCTGGCACTCACGGTGTCTGGCAGAGGAACCGGCACGGGGCAGATTAACGGGACCATGGCCTTCGACCGCAAAGATTACGGGATGAACAGCGGCATTCCCTTTATTAAGATCGCCGACCGTGTATCGGTGACGGTCTCCCTGAAGGCGACGCGAGTCGCCGGGCCTCCGGTAGTGTTTAAGCAGTAGTCAGCGGAGCCAATGCGCCAGCGGACCCCAATCCCGCTTGGGATACCAGCCACCCTGAACCTAGCGGAGGCCAGGCAGGGTCATACGGCGCGGACCCCGAGCTCCGACACCTCCCGGGAACTGGGCAATTTTTAGAGGGTGGCAGATGTCACCAAGGTGTCATTTACAGCGCCACGCCAAAGGCCACAATCGGATCATGGTTTAGCAGCCGACGGAATTGCGGGCCGGAGGGAAGCGGGACTTCTGCCGCTTATAGGCCCGAGTTCCGTCGATTCATCGAGGAGAGGTTTCAATGGCGAAGGCGAAGCCAAACATTCTAGTCATCTGGGGTGACGACATCGGCACCTCCAACCTCAGTATCTTTACCAAGGGGATGATGGGTTACCGGACACCTCATATCGATCGAATTGCCGAGGAGGGAATTCTGTTCACTGACAGCTACGGGGAGCAGAGTTGCACTGCGGGACGATCGGCATTCATTACGGGTCAGAGCGTATTTCGTACGGGTTTGAGCAAGGTCGGATTGCCGGGAGCCGATCTGGGCCTGCGTGGTGAAGATCCCACCATCGCGGAGCTGCTAAAGCCGCTGGGCTATGCCACCGGCCAGTTCGGCAAGAACCATTTCGGCGACAAGGATGAATTTCTGCCAACCAACCACGGATTCGACGAGTTTTTTGGCTTCCTCTACCACTTGAACGCGATGGAAGAGCCAGAGTTGCCGGATTATCCTTTGTCCTCCGACTATCCCAACTTCAAGAAGAATTAAGGCCCCCGCGGTGTGCTCGAGTGCAAGGTAAATCCAGACGGCACCCAATCAATTCACGATACCGGTCCACTGAGCAAGAAGCGTATGGAGACCATCGATGATGAGGTCGTGGCCAAAACGAATGACTTCCTAGAGCGTCAAGTCGGGGCCAGCAAACCGTTCTTCGTATGGTTCAACACCTCACACATGCATTTCCGCACACACGCCAAGCCCCAGATCCGGGGCCAGGCCGGGCGCTGGCAGTCGGAATATCACGACGTGATGATTGAACACGACCTGGTAGTCGGCAAACTGCTACAAAAACTGGACGACCTGGGCATCGCCGAAGATACGATCGTCATGTACAGCACCGATAACGGCCCGCACATGAACTCGTGGCCTGACGCTGGTATGACACCCTTTCGCAACGAGAAGGACTCGAACTGGGAAGGGGCCTTCCGCGTCCCGTGCATGGTCCGTTGGCCGGGCGTTGTCAAACCTGGCAGTGTCTCCAATGAAATCATCAGCCACCTGGATTGGCTGCCAACCTTCTTGGCCGCCGCTGGCGAGGGCGACATCAAAGAAAAACTTCTCAAGGGCCATCAGGCGGGCAAGAAAACCTTCAAGGTTCACCTCGACGGATACAATTTCCTGCCTCACTTGAGCGGCCCGGCGAAGGCGCCGCGGGTGGAATACTTTTACTTCTCCGACGACGGCGATATGATGGCCATGCGATACGACAATTGGAAAGTGACGTTCATGGAACAGCGGATGCCCGGCACCCTGCGAATCTGGCAGGAACCACTCGTCTCGTTGCGGTTTCCTAAGCTATTTAACCTCCGCACCGATCCCTACGAGCGCGCCGATATTACCTCGAACACCTATTGGGACTGGGTGTTAGATCACATCTTTCTGTTCCTTCCCGCGCAGGCAATCGTGGCAGATTTTCTAAAAACTTTCGGGGAATATCCGCCACGCCAAAAAGCAGCGTCCTTCACCATTGACCAGGTGCTGGAAAAGCTTCAGCGGCAAGGCGGAAGCCATTAGATGCAAATGCGCTGGGATCGACCGTCGGCCGCGAAGAACATTAGATACTGCCGGATACGGCCCAACCTTCAGTCATTTTGCCTGCGGGATTCCAACCATTGCTCAAATGAAACGCGACTGAAGCGCCAATCACCCCAACCCCAACTGGGAAAGCCCACAGATCACCGCTCTTCGCCAGCCCGTAGATGGTCGACGGATGGATCGGGAGAAAGTTCGCCACTTCCTTCGCAGTAAGGATTTCGTCGCTTAACGGTTTACGCGCCTTCATTTTTTCTCCATCAAGTTTGGGCTCCCCGCTGAGCCTAAAATCGGAACACCAGAATTCCGCGCTTCTCCGCTCGCTTGAGGACAGAGCGCGCATGAGCCTCGCAGTAATCGCGTTTCCAAAAGGACTGACCTATTCGGTCCGCGCATTCGATCTGGACTCTCGCGTATCGGGCGCAGTGGCTCTGGCTCCTGCATCTGGTGACTTAGTAGATGCGCCTCGCGAAAATAAATGAAGTTGTGCCCTCGAATCGCCAGAGGATTCTACTGAGGTTGGCCACCTCCGGGCCTCGCTTGAGGCGGGGGTAGTAGCTCGCGATACATTTGGCGTCGCTGACCCGTTCGCGTAGATGTTGAGACTGAGCGGATGCCAACTTCATAAGTCGTCCGAGTCCCCCAGGATCAGTGCTTGGGCGAAGGCGAGGATGTGTGGTTTGTGGGGCATAACCGCGTGCTTGCAAATTGTCGGCGTGGTCAAATTCCGCGACAGGTTGCGATGTGGGACGGAAGTTGCTGGATCCTACCAGCGCACAGCGAGCTGAGGCTTTGCCACTAGGGTCGGTCTCGTCGAGTCGGTTTCCACGCGGCCCTCATCTAGCTGTAGGAACGCTGCTTCAGCAGCTTCCGATTCATACGACCGGAAAGCCGCTCGAATACGTCTAGCGAATCCGCCGACAACTCAGTTTGCCAGGACCGATCTTCGACCAGGCTCAAGTCAGGCTTCAGGCGCACATCATTGCCGCCGATAAGATGGTAAGGCTCCGCGGGACTCGCAAACATTGAAGGAAGGTATTGAATACCGATAAACCGGCAAAGTTTGCGAATGGTCTGCTGCGGGGGCGCGGCAGAGTTCTTCGTAAGCCAGACGGATCTGACGCTCAGGCGGGACACGACGAAGCATCCACTTTGTATACAGGTTCGCGCGCCACCATCTCTTGGCGGCCTCGTGAGCTGTGTAGCCGGTCTTCATGAGCGAGTTCATTACCGCGCGGCCGTCCCTGGTGAGGTAAACGGCGAGGACCTCACACGGCCGCATGAAATGGATGTGTAGAAAACGGTAGATACTCTTCGAAGAGTCGACCACAATAGGCCGTCCGCTAACCTCACATGCAGCGCATAAAACTCAACGGCATTGCGAGTTCGCTCGAGTAGCGCCGACCAAGCCGACAAGCGAGCCATTTGAAGCCATATGGGCTTCGGGAAGGTCCGCACGGCGATGATTGATACTAGATGCGCCAGGCGTTGCGGGGGAGGGTTCGCTCGAAGATCCTGGACAGATCAATTGCAAACTCGTTGGCGAAATCGGTTGGGCTGAAGGCCCGCTTCGCGCTCAGCCGATCTACCACCTTCGACCATAGGGGACAGGACCTGACTGGTACTCCGCAGTTGCAAAGTTGGTTGAGCCCTATCCAGCGGTCGAAGAAAGCGATCTCGCTCAGCGCAAGAATCTCCGCATGGGCGCCGAGGATCATCGCCAGCACCGTCGAACCGCTATGTCCAGATCCGACTATGAAAACGAACCGGCGTGGGAATCTGCTGGCAGTGGAGGGGGATTTCTCGATTGCGCAACTTGAGCGGTGCATAGAAACCACGACCCTACCGGCATTCCTTCCGGCTCGCTGAGAACACGAGACGCTTCGAGCCAGCGAGGCCGCTGCTCGCTGGGCAGGCTTCGTGCCAAGTCAAAAGCGCCGGCCTGCCGACTCCGAATCCCGTCAGGTGAGGCAAATTGCTTCGCGTTTGGTCATCGTCGCGTAGAAAATTGCCGCGATCGTCCGACCTGGTCAGCGCAGGTCGGTGCGCGTTACCTGCCTTGACGACTGTCGAAAGCGAAGCCGCTGGCACCTGTTTCAGTGAAGATCTGGATCCGGACAGGATTTAGGGAATAGCCGCGCCGTTGGCCAGAGAAAGCGTTCCCCACAGTTGCTGACAGGAGAGGCTGCCTGTTTTTCACTATTGCGGCGAAGCGGCGCTGCCGCCTCACGCTAGAGACTTCGGTGAACGCAACGCTTATCGGGCGAATGCTCAGGGGCCATCGGCGTCCTCCTGGGAGCCGGGGCTCAAGCGAAGAGGGCCGACCGGGCAAAAGGGTAAAGCCCAGCGGTGACGATTGGAGCGTCACCGCCGGTGCGTTGAGTCCGTGAAGGTCTTTGATCAGTCAGGCCAATTGACAGAGGGCCACCGGGTCTTCCAGGGTTTCTGCGCGGCTGTTTGTTGGAGAGCGTTGATATACCAGACTGCGCCTGATGTCGAGTCGCCATCGTACCAACTGCCGGAATAGTGCAGCCCGATGCATCCCCATAAGATCGTGTTGAGATTTCCGCTGGCGATATCACCAGCATAGGTGTGCCCATTGTAGGCAGGCTTGCCGGCAAAGTATGGCGCCAAGTCACCGTCCATGCAGGCTCTTTGGTCAGCGAAACGGTAGTCCGCCGAAAACGCAGTAGAGGTCTGCATCATCGGCCAGGTTTGCCAGTCGTAATAGACTTTGGTCTGGAAGTCGCCCCATGAGTCATAACAGCAATCGGAGCATTCGTAGTTCCAAAGACTAGTGAAATCCCCGTTAACGCACTGGGATTCGACGGTGTGTTTGTCCCCGCCGCTGTTCAGCTGGTCCCAGCTCCAATGTTCGTCGGTCGCCTGAGCGCGGACCACATCCTCGTCGATACCCCATTTGCATGCGGCCCAGCGAAAAATCATATCGGTGGTGCCGGTGTATTGCCCGTCCACCCGAGCATAGGCCCAAGTTCCGTTGTAGGGACTCCACGCATAACCATTGTTAGCGTATGCTTGGAGCTGTGCAGAGGTTGGTTTGGTATTGTTCGGCCCTTGATTATCAGGAACCATTTCCTGTTCCCAGGGGATCTCCGCCGCACAGGTCTCGTCGTTGGGTAGCGAAGCGCTCGCCGGAAGCGTATAGAAATGCCCCACGGGTGAAGTACCGCTGTTGTTCACGTTGACTTTGATCGTCTCGGCGGCATTGGCCGGCTTGCCGCTCGGGTACGCGTCGACCTGCAGGGTGTGGGTGCCGTTTGCAAAGGAATTGGTTTTCCAGGTGAAGCTGACGTTGCCGATTCCTGAAACCGCGATCCCCTTTCCGTCAACCCAGAGTTTAGACCACCACGCCGAAGTGATTTGCGCACTGACAGTGATGGTGCCGTTCACCGTCGCTCCATTGGTAGGATTGGTTATTATAACCTCCGCACATGCCGCTCGAGCCGTGGCCAGCACGAGCGATCCAAATAGCAACCCGATTAGTTTTCCAAATCTCATCTTTAGCCCTTCTTCCATTCCATCGACCGCCAGTAACTGGCGAACTCGGGCACACCGCTGCGTCGCACTGGGCACTGCTTTTTTCGCTTTCGGCGCGCGCGTCGAGGGTACCGCTGTCGTCGCCGCAGGCAGGGAGCCCTCGGGAGAACGAGGGACTCAAGAGCTGCGACGAGACCGGTTGCTCTTTGAGCGCGGAAATTCACCGCGCATCAAGGCGACTCAAAAATGTCCGCTTTCAGAAAATCAGGCAGTGGGCGAGCCGCGTCCGCCAAAGGTGTGAATGGTAAGGAGTTAGGTGATAGAATTCAGGCGTGGGTTCAGGACTATTGCGAACGGGCCGGACTTCTGATTTCTTCCGATACCTCCAGTCATGGTTCCCCCAACTCAACGGAAAAATCAGGGTCGCAAATGGATACATTTAGCATCACAAAAAGTCAAGTAAAGTTTTGTGTCAACGCTCCTTACAGACGTTAGTTGACCCGGTTGCCAGCATCAGGGGTGATGCTAAGCACGTCTGCATTGAAATAGCGACTTTAGCTCTAGCGTTGTTAAACGTATTTTCGTGGAACCGTGCAGAAGTCGCCCCCGCGAGAGGCTGTGGATAACCGAGATTTCCTTTGACGTGTCTCGGGGTCAGGTACCTCAGGTGAATGAAAAACGTTTACTTCACCTCTCGCTCTACCTCCTCCCGCCCTGGTGGTTCTTGGCATCCTCAGGAGACCTGGCAACCGATCCAACAGGCGCGTTTAGAGGTGCCGAGGAGTTGGGAAGAATTGATTAAAAGTTACCAACAGCCTGCTTTCCCGCAGCCCTCTTGGCTTCAAAACCAACCTTTGACAACCGCGCCCTGATCGGTTGTTCTTGGTCCAATAGTGCTATGCGAGCGTATTTCGCCAGGTTAAAATCTGCCGCGCTTGTGGATAACCTGTGGATAGACTCCCGATTTTTTATCTGGCGCCGGGGCGTCTTTGCATTGCGATGGGAACGATGAGAGCCATTCAGTTTGACCGGCTAGGCGGGGCTGAGGTGATGGAATTGAGGGAGGTTCCCGTGCCGGAACTTCGTCCCGGTACGGTGCTGGTGAAGAATCACGTCATTGCGATCAACTACGGCGATACGTTCTTCCTTCGCGGTACCTATCTGGTCAAACCCCGATTTCCCGATACGCCGGGCATGGAGGCTTCGGGAGTGATTGCGGCGGTCGCCTCCGATGTGAAAGCCCTGAAGACCGGAATGCGGGTTGCCTACATCGGGATGGGTGCCTATGCCGACTACACCCTCATTCGTGCCTCGCGGGTCATGCCGATTCCTGAGGAAATGAACTTCGAGCAGGCCGCTGCGTTTCCCATCGCAGTCTTGACCGCCTGGCACATGCTCCACACCTGTAACGACACCAAGCCGGGCGAATTTGTAATCGTGCACTCGGCCGCCGGGGGCGTCGGGATAGCCGCGGTGCAAATCGCCAAGGCCGCGGGTGCGCGCGTGATCGGGACGGTCTCGAGCGATGAAAAGCTCGCGCTAGTTACGCAGTTTGGTGCCGATTGGGTGATCAACTACGAAACTCAGGACTTCGCCGAGCAAGCGCTGAATCTTAGCGAAGGACGCGGAGTGAACCTGATTCTCGATGCGGTCGGCAAGCCAACCTTCGAGAAGGGACTACGATGTCTAGCCCCGCTCGGACACCTGATAGTCTATGGCCGTGCGGGCGGCGCACCGGGTCCGGTTAATCCGCTCGAATTGTTCGGCAAGTCGGTGAAGGTCAGCGGATTCGCCGTGACGATGATGTATGCGCTGGCCGACCATCACAAACGAGCCCTCGACGAGGTGTTTCGCCTCGAGCGCGAGGAGAAATTGACCGTGCCGATCGGAGGCAGGTTTCCACTGGCCGAAGCAGCGCAGGCCCATCGTTTTCTCGAATCGCGCCGCTCTACCGGAAAGTTGCTGCTCATTCCTTAGGATCGCCGTCGTCTCAGTCCCACCGCAGCAACGCGTCACTTCGGACCTAAGCCCGGAAGCCACAGTTGTAGGAATAAGGATGCTCGCGTCAATGATTGCAATCGCCACCGCGGCTCTACTTTCTCTGCCGTTTGCCTTACCCTCATCTGTGACTCCGGAATAAGGAAGAAAAATGGAACACGCACAGATAAACGGAATTAATATTGCTCACGAAGTTGGCGGCGCAGGCACCCCGATGGTGATGATTCACGGCGCCCAAGGCGACCAGACGATGTTCGCTGGCGTCGCAGCCACATTCAGGCCAAGGTTCAAGGTCCTGACTTTCGACCAACGCGGCTCGGGTCTGAGTGATAAACCGGACATGCCTTACTCGGTGGCGATGCTAGCCGACGACACGGCGGCACTGATGGACCATGTCGGATTTGCGGATGCTCACATCATCGGCGTCTCGATGGGAGGGATGATCGCCCAGGAGTTTGCACTGCGGCATGCACCCAAAGTACGTTCTCTCGTGCTTGGCTGCACAACGCCCGGCGGCCCGAAGTCGATTCGCGCGACGGGGCTGGCCACCAACGCCTATTCAACGAAAGAAATGTCGGCTGAAGAGCGGGGCAGGGCGCTGACGGAAGCTGCATTTACCAAGGGCTACCTCGCAAGCCATCCGGAGTTGATTTCCCTGATGGTCGAGCAGCGCCGGCAGCGGCCAATCGATCCGGTCGGCTTTGCCCGGCGCCTGGAAGCGTTACAAACCTTCGATACCTACGATCGCCTGCCGCAAATCAAATGCCCGACCTTGGTGATCACGGGCAAAGACGACGCGCTCATTCCTTGGGAGAATTCCCGCCTGATTGCAGGTCGTATCGCCGGCGCGCAGCTCAGGATCCTCGAGCCCGCCGGCCACTGCTTTTGGCTCGAGCAGCCCGAGCAGTCGCACGAGGCGATCGAACACTTTCTCGAAACGATTGCGAACCCGTCCGTCTAGCATCGGTCTCGGCTGTTGTGAGAGACGGCGTTGTCCAATCTGGAACGGGCGACGGACAGTCCCGAACAGCGATCGACGACCGAAGTCGCTCGCTCTGTGGCTCGTTGAAGTCCGAATAGCGTCAGATTCGGACCCGAGGTTTTCTGCCGCTATCCGGGTAACCTGTCGTCTAGAGAACCGTCAGTGCAGGTTGCCAGAATCCGTCTCGGCTCCCTGGGCACATCGCCGGGACAGGTCCCAAGGTGCTGCTGCTCTCGTGAAGCGCTGCTACATTTGTGCGACGCACCTGAGCGTCGAGCGCACTACTTCCAGTGTGACTGGGAGTCCAAACGCCCAACCCATGGTGAGACCCACCAGAAAAATCGTGCCGATCATAGCCCTCACCTAACAACCCGACCGAAGTCAGTGTTTCTTTCGGAGCCGTCCCCAGTTCAGTACGTTTCGATGGCCAAATTATTAAGCAAAGAGCGCGCCAATCATGAGATCGAACCAATGCCGACCTCCGCTCCGTGCCTACGCACCAAGGATGGCACCTTTACCTTGTCGGGGAGGGGCTGCTCTCCTTAAAGAAGGAAGAACTCTTCATCGCGGTACCTTTACGCTCCCCGTTGCCGCGGCAGCTCATCGTTTTCTACTTGTCGGGACGCGCCTTGGCATCGGCACTTGAAAGGCAGTACCCACGGCCGTGGAGCAAGCACGAGGAGTCAGCCTCGTGGGCGTCTCGGCGGAGGCACCGAATTTCTGCTAGCCGGCCGCCATCGAAAGCCTGGGCCAGCGCCCGGTCGGCCTCCTCATCGAGTGCGCCCACGCACGGAAAGACCGCGAAATAGGAAAGAAACCTCGCTGCAAAGCCGTGCTCTTCCCGATCGATTCGGAACATCGCACCAATTCCGGCAATCCCAGATCCAAATCGGCTTCCCTTTGGCCATCGGACCAGAGGTAGGATCAGTGTTCCAAGTGGCTTGAGGCTGTCGAGCCAGCGCGGGCAAGGGAAGCTCGCACCGGCATTAACGAAGATCGCGTCGACCTTGCCGGCATCGTAGGTCGTCGCATCGGCGCAAAGGATCTTGACTTGAGGAAACCGCTTCAGATTCTCGCGCGCTCTCGTCGCCAACTGAGGATCGAGTTCGAGCCCGACCACGCGGCCAGTTTCGCCGACGCAATGGGCGATGAGCGCCGTGTAGTACCCCGTCCCGGTTCCGGCGTGCAGGACTGTCTGGCCCTCTTTCAATTCCAGGGCCTCGATTAACGCCGTCAGGGCGCTGGGCAGCCCGTTATTCAGATTGCGCTCGGGATCGAGCGCTACTACTACGTCGTCGTAGATTTGAGCAAGGTCGCTGGTAAATTCCCGGTTCCAGAGGTTCGGTAGCCTTATGATTCCCCACGGGGGCGGTCCAAGGAAATCTTCACGGGCGACCGTTCCAAGCGCCTCGATTAGGCGCTCCGACCGCAAGCCTGCCTTGTGGCGAACCTGGCTAGCGTACCGCTTGCGCGCTTCCGATGAATCCACCGCTCGTTTTAAGAGTGTCGATATTCGAGGTCGGCGGCCTCGTCCCGCGTATTCTTTAGTTGAGCTTGTTGGTGAGGTCCACGTCCACGCGCCAATGGATTCGTGCCCGCGCCGCATCCGCATGCTCGCGAAGGATGCGCTCTCTGATCGACCTCAGCGCCATTTGCTCCAACCTTCCGGCTGCCGCCGAAGGGTCTACTAGGAACGCTCGCAATTCCTCTCGAGCTTCATCGATCTCATCGGGTGCAACCTGGTCAAACAGCTCCGCGAGCGTTGCGATCGAGCGCCGCCGATTCCTGCGTTTTTTACTCATGGGTGGATTGCTCCGCGTGACGCAGCGAGTCCTTCCGCGTCCGCCGAAATCTTCAGGGCCAGTCGTCGCAGTCGCTTGAGGCAATTGTTTACGTGGTTCACCGGTCTTCCGATTCGAATCGCGATGAGCCGCGGCCTCGTCTCGTTAAACTCGAGTATTGCATTAAGTACTTCAGCCAACTCCGGTGTCCCCTTGGCCGCTTCTGCCAGCTGGTCAATCCTCTCATCAGCGTCGCATTCGGACTCAGAAGGGTCGGCGGCATCGAAATCTGCGGGGCGCCGCGGCCACGGACCTTCGTCGCCATCCTGAAAAGCGATTCGCTCGGCGCCATACGGCGACGTATCGTCCTGAAAAAAGCGTTCAATCCGCCGGTTGTCAGCGGACAGGGCCAGGTGATTGAGCAGACTGTCGACGACGCGTTTGAGAAACGGCAGCAACGGTCCCCGTTCCGGTTCCCATTTCCGTTCGCCTCCGATGACACTGACGATCGCCTGTGCCGCGATGTCGTCGGGCATCAGGCCTTTGGCCAATGCAACGTCACTTCCGGTGCGCCAGAGAAGGTTGCGGGAGCGGAAGGCCGCGTAGGCAGCCAGCTTCATGCCTGTTTCCCCCCAATCTACCCGCAGAAGCTCTTTTACTACATCCAAGGCGGGCGGCCTCCACCCTCGCTCATAACACCAATACCGGTAAGTGTTCGATTCTTGCCACGAACAAAATTCGCGATCTTGCCGATATTAATTTTTGGGAGGGCGTTGATAAAGCACCTCCCTTGGAAAGCCAAGGCGGTTAATCTAGCCCTTCAAGGATACGCCATGTCCGTACCTACCATCACTATTCCCGAGTCTTGGGAACTGGCCGTCGATGCTCTGGTCGAAGCGACCACGCATATTCGGGATTGTTTCCGTTGCAGGAGAGTCTTCGCTGTCGCTTACGAGGCGGTCGACGTGGGTCCGACCTTCTTCGATGAGTTCCGCCCCTGGGGACTGGTGAATCTGATCCTGTCCGAGCTCCGGCGGTGCGATGCGTGGCCGAAAGAAATCTGATCCGCGGACGCGTCGGTCCTTGGAGACTGCTATGCCGCGTAAGCCTGTTTGCTCCAGTTTTCGACGTCGACACCCATTACGAGGAGCCATAAGGATAGCGCTAGTTCACCAACAGCGGAGGGTATCAGAATGTATGGCAACAGGTGGGCAGCGAACCGAGGGGATAGAAAGCTTGCCAAGCTACTGGCCAAGTAACACAAACCCGCGACCGCCATCAGGACGCCCAGTATGCGCGTGGTCGCCCTCGTCCCCGCGTCGCCGCGTGTGATCGTGGTGGATCGAACGAACCCATAGGTGAAGGCACCCGCTGCTATGTTGAGCAGGTAGAGTAAACCGGCCAGTCTGGCCTCAAGTCCTGGTATGCTTCGGCGCTATGGCCTGTCATAGGGACTTCATCTCATTATCCAATATGGCGCCGGGTTGCGTAGAGCGCGACGGGCGGAGCTGATCGGACTGACGGATCCCGCGAAATTTAGTGACTTTGTCTTTTGGGAACCCGAAAGGAGAAAGCGAGCGAGAGAGACCTGTCTACCCATCCGATTGCAACTCGTTAGCCTGCCCGTCTGGGATTTCAGAGGACCTTCCCGAACCGAGATGCGAAACAAACGCGGCGGATTCCTGACGGTGATGGCTCTACTTCTCGCCTTGGCTATGGTCGTGGACGTGCTCAAGGCTCTATCGAAACCGCTGCCTCCCGGGTCGAAGGTAGCGGGGCTCCAGATGCCGCCCAGCGGTATCGTGGTTCTTGGCGTGCGCCACACCGGGGCGGGCGCGACAATCTTGGCCCTGCTGGTGGCAGGTGTCCTTTTTTTCTATGCAGTGGGAATCTGGTGTATGAAGCGCTACGCGCTCACGGTAGCCTGGCTGTACGCCGCATACGCGATAATCAACGTCACGCTCTTTAGCATTCGAAATCCGGCGCCGCCAACACCAGGCACAACGATCTTCGCGATCGTATATTTGGTCGGGGCGATCATCCTTACGCTTGCCACCGCGATCGTACTTACCCGACGCCGTGGAGACCTGAGCTAACGTCCACGTCGCGTCCTAGGTAGGCAAAAGGGTGCTCGAGGTTTGCCCCCTACGAGGTGGAGTGGAGAAGCGTCTGGGGATAGAGCTTTCCCGGCGAATGCACCGGTACCGGGACCCCAGGAAGGGCCTCGTGGAATCGCTTTCAGTAAACGCGGTAGTGCTAAACCAAATCTCCACAACCAAAACATCACGAATGGAGGCGGATCTAATGAATTATCGGCAACTTGGGCGCAGCAATCTCCGGGTCGCGACCATCGGCCTGGGATGCATGGGGATGTCCGATTTTTACGGTCCGCGTGACGACGCCCAGTCTGTCGCGACCATCCAGCGGGCGCTCGACCTGGGGGTCAACTTTCTGGACACCTCAGACGCGTACGGTCCCCACAAGAACGAGGAACTCGTCGGACGTGCAATTCACGGTCGTCGGGATCAGGTGCTGTTGGCCACCAAGTTTGGAATCGTGCGAGGATCGGACGGCTCGCGAAGTATCAACAGCAAACCCGAGTATGTTCGCCGTGCATGCGAGGCGAGTCTGAAGCGTTTGGGAGTCGAAACCATCGACCTCTACTATCAGCATCGTGTCGATCCCGACACTCCAATTGAGGAAACCGTCGGCGCGATGGCGCGCCTGGTTGAAGCAGGGAAGATCAGAACCCTCGGCCTGTCGGAGGCCTCGCCACAGACCATCCGGCGCGCGTGCAAGGTTCATCCGATCACGGCGCTGCAGACAGAATATTCTCTTTGGAGTCGTGATCCCGAGGACGAACTACTGGGCCTCTGCGCAGAACAGGGAATTGCCTTCGTAGCGTACAGCCCGCTGGGCCGCGGGTTCCTTACCGGACAAATCAAAAAAATCGAAGATCTGGCTGCTGACGATTTCCGCCGCATGTCGCCACGCTTCCAGGGCGACAATTTTCAGAAGAATCTGCAGCTGGTCGACCGAATCGCTAAGATCGCGAGTGAGAAAGGCTGCACTCCGTCCCAGCTAGCCCTGGCCTGGGTAACCGCGCAGGCGCCCCATATCGTCACGATTCCCGGCACCAGACGAATCAAGTATCTCGAGGAAAACGTCGACGCAGACAAAATTCGCTTGACGCCGGAAGAACTGAAACGAATCGATGAGGTCGCGCCACGCGGAGTGGCGGCGGGGGAGCGTTATCCCGCGGTCCTGATGGGTTCGATCAATCTCTAATTTAGGATGGCCTCGCTGCTTAGGTCAGATCGCACAATTCCATTCTTATTGAGCCTGGCGGTGCAAAAAGAGGTCCCGCGTAGTCTGGGTTACCGGTCATCGCAACGGGGCATCGTCGCGCGGTAACGCGACCGTTGGAGCAATCGGTGGATGGGTTACCGGTTAGCCCGTTCACACGCTTGCCCCTCCAATCCGGGGCAGAAAAATTTTTTGCTTTGGGACGCGAGCTGATGTACCAGACTCTGCCGAGCCTTTCCGCCGGAAAAATATTCCAAAGCCGTGCTGATTCCGCGACGCCTCGACGCCTCCTACCAATGCGTCGTTGATGGAACTTCGCCAGCGATGGGGCGCTGAAGATGCTCTTGCCCGGTAAATTGGCGGAACAGGTTTTGCGGCCCAAGCATCGTTAGCATGATCTGCGCCGCGGGCACGAGATAGAAGATCGAGCCGGGTACCCACATGATGGCGCCAGCGACGATTTGATCGCCCATAGGCGTGAAACCGGCGACTGACGGCACGCTCGCATAGTAGGGGTAAAGGAGGCGGCCAGAGAAAATGAACAGCGCCGAGAGGATCGTGTTCTGGCCGTCGGCGAGGAACAGGTAGGGCAACAACGCCCATCGCGGCCATCGCGCGACGCTGGGCCACGGCTGGATGACGGGAAACCAGAACATCAGGGCTGTCGTGAAGAAGCATGCGTGCTCGACCACGTGCCAAGGGTCCGAGCGCAGGGCGAGCTGGAAGGTTGCGGGGAGGTGCCAGATCCAAGTGGCGAGCACAAAGGCGAACCAGCATACCAGCGGCTGTGTGAGCCATCGGTAGGCGCTCCTGGTTAGCCTCGGGCGGAGCGCGCGGCCAACCAGCTTGGCGGCGCGGGGGGGTAAGCCCCGGAGCAGAGGTATCGCCGGCGCTCCAGCGAGCAGGAGCGTCGGCGATACCAGCATCAGCAGCAGGTGCTGGGTCATGTGCACCTGCAGCAGAAGGTCGTCGAGCGCCTCGAGCGGCGACGCCACAGCGAGGGCGAGGGCGGCGATGCCGCCGAGGAAGGCGCCCAGATGCCAGCGCGTAAAGCGCGCCGGCATCTGACGGTGGACACGGCGGTAGCCGCGGACGTAGAGCGTGGCGATCGCGATCAAGGTCGCGAGCGTAGTGACCGGAGGCCGCCACGACGCGAGCGCAGTTTGCAGCGAGGGGTCCATCTAGTTGCTCGAAACGGGAACCGCCGGTTGCGCCGAATTGCGCGCCGGTGGTTCGCTGCGCGGATGCATCGTCGCGAGGAATGCGACGATCGCGTTGACTTCGGCGGGTGAAAGATTCTTTCCGTAGGCCGGCATGTTGCCACCGCCCTGAAGAATCTGGCGGACGATCTGGCTGCGGGTCAGGCGTGTGGCAGTGGCGTCGAGCGCAGGCCCACGCATTCCGCCCTGGCCCCCGAGGGAGTGACAATTGCGACACTGCTTGCTTTGCACGAGCAGCGCGCCCCGGAGCTCGAGCGGAGTGCGGCCTTTCACGTAGTCGACGGGCGTCGGCGCCGCGCTCCACGCTTCCATGTCGGGAGACCACGGCGAGAACGTGCCGAGCCAGGTGAGGCTGCCGATCGTCGTGACGATCAGGATGACGATTACCACCGAGATGGGACGGCGGCGCCAGCTCTTCTCGCCGGTGCCAGACAGGAAGGGCAGGGCGAACAGCAGTCCGATTGCGATGGGCGGACCCGTGAGCATCAGAACGGTTTCGGTCCACGGCGGCAGCAACGCGAACACCGAAAACAGCCACAAGAAGAAGAAATCTGGCCGCGGCACGGTCTGGATGATGGTCGGATCGGGCTGGCCGTTGGGACCGATTGGGCCGGCGAGCGCCGCCACGGCGAGGAGGGCCAGGATGATCAGTCCGGCGAAGACGAGATCCTTCTGCGCAGCGTACGGCATGAACGGCTCGCCGTCGCGATGCACCATCTCCTGGTACTGCTGGAGGTAGGTGGAGCGCCGCACGATCCGACCCGGCATCGGCCATTCGTTGATGCCGAGTCTCAGCACGAGAAACAGATGCAACCCAACGAAGCCGATCAGCGCGCCGGGGATGACGAAAACGTGCAGCGCGAAGAAGCGCGACAGCGTCCCGCCGGCGATGATCGGTCCTCCGAGTATCAGAGCGACGATCTTAGAGCCGACGATCGGAGTGCGGCCAGCGATCGATGCGCCGATGCCTAGCCCCCAGTATGCGTTCTGATCGAAACGGAGCACCTGGCCGGTGAACGCCATGCCGAGGGTGCATAGCAACAGGAAGCAGCCCGCGACCCAGGTCAGTTCGCGCGGATATTTGTACGCGCCAAACAAAAAGACCTGAATCATGTGGATCAGCATCAGGGCGACCATGAAGTTGGAGCCCCATCCGTGCAGGGCGCGCAGATACCAACCGAGCGGCTGCTTGTAGTTGAGGAAAATCAGACTGTCCCAGGCGCGATCAGCGGCGGGCGTGTAGACCGTGGCGAGGCAGATGCCGGTGACGACCTGCAGAATGAAGACGACCAGGGTGGCGCTGCCGAAGACGTACCACCAGCTGGCCGAGCTGCGCGGCACGGGGTGCTCGGCAACCCCGACGATCGCATCGGCCACCTGGAGGCGCTCGTCGAACCATCGGCCGATCGATTTGAGCAGGTCGTTCATGCTTCCGGCTTGCCGAGAGTCGGCAGCTCGCCGGCGTAGATCCACAGCTGGCCCGCTTCGATCTTGTATCTGTATTGATACAGCGGGCGCGGCGGCGGCCCCGAGGCGTGCCTGCCGTCGGCGTAGAAAACGCCACCATGACACGGACACATGAACAGCTCGGACTCGGCGAACCATCGGACGGGGCATCCGAGGTGCGTGCAGTTGATGGCGAAGACCCGGAAGTCATTACCGGTCATATGGCGCACCCAGCATGGAATCTTTGCGGTTTCGCCGTCCCATTGTTTCTTAAACGGATTTACATATTCGGCCAGACGAGTCTGATTTTGCGGATAGTCAGTCAGCGGGCCGAGCGATATCCAGTTAAGCCAGATGAAACGTCGCGCAGGCGAGAGTATATATCCGACAATCGGTATTGCGAACACTGCAATAGCGATCGCGTTGATAGCTATTCCGAGACTGAACAGGAAATGACGACGAGTAGTCTGGTCTGCCACTTCATTTCCTCGAACTCAGAGTCGCAGGACGTTTCGAAACGAGCCAGGCGACCACATCCGCGACCTGCTGAACGGTGAGGGGTTGGCCGGAGGCAGCGTGCTTCCAGTCGGGATGGCCGAGGTCCGGCCGTCCCGCGATCACAATCGTGCGCAGGTACTGATTGCTGACCAGCGAAAGAAACGAGGGATCGACGACTGAGCCGGCAGCGATAGGTCCGCTCGCGTCGGGGCCGTGGCAGGACTGGCAGTTCGAGGCGTACACCTGCGCGCCATTCTCCAGGTTGCCTGCTGTCCCGAGCGAGTACGACGGAGCGCCGTCGGCCGCTCCAGGAGCACCCGCCCATTTGTCGCGGATACCGGCAATCAGCAAGTCGATCTGATGGCCGGTCAGACTGCCGCCGGCTTCTTGCGCGAATGGCGGCATTGGGGTGCCGGGAACTCCTTGGGCGATCACGTGGCGCAACGAAGTATCGTCAACGATGCCCAGATACACGGGATTGTTGAGGTCGATCGCCGCGCCGAAGCGGCCGTCGGCGCCGTGGCATCCGGCGCAGTTCCCCAGGTAGAGCGTGCGGAAATCAGTCACGTCAGTCGGCCGCAGCGGAAAATCGGCGAGCGTAGGACGCCCGGGAGCGGAACGGCAGCCGGTGATGAGGAGCGCGGTCAACGACACGCCCACAAAAAGCGATCTTACGACGTGCGGGGTCAAATCAGTTCTGACCTTCGCGGTCACCCCCGAGTCCCGGAGCCTCGATGCCGGTGCGCACCGCGAACGGAAGGTGCTGCATAGTGGTGACGCGTTCGGTTTGATTGACCACGAAGCCCGCGACCGCGCCAAAGGCGATCTGGCACAAAATGAACCAGCGCCACTCGATACGCGCATCGAGGACCGGGTTGATCACGCTAAGCGACGACCACAATAGGCCGGTCCACAGAAGGGGCGCGACGATCGCAGCCCAAAACGCCGGGTAGCGGGGGAACATCGGCAGCATGACGCCGTACAGCAGGCCGACCAGGATAGACGCAGAGGCGTGAATGATCAGGGCAACGACAAAGGCCTCCGGAATAAACGACGAAAGCGTCGCAGTGCTGGCGTTGGCGAGATTGGCAAGCACGGTCGCCGCAAGGACGTTGGCTGTGTACCAAAGGCTGTGATGAACCACCACGCTTTGCAGGACCGCGAGCCCCGCCATGGCAATTCCGCCAGCGATGCCCCCCTTTATACCCGCGGAGTACGAGTAAATTTCCAGCGGCAGGATCGCGCGATTGCCAAGCTCGCCGACGTGCAGGTAATCAACGCCGATCGTCGCAGGCACGATGGCTGCAGGGGCGGCCTCGACCCGCAGCGGCTCACGATGCTCGACCGGCAACACTTCCCCGAACCATCCGACGGCGCCCGAAATGAACAGCACGCCCCCGACCAGCGTAACTGCGACGTTGGTCACCAGGCCGGCAAACACGAGGGTTAGGCCGAGCGCCATCAGCATCGGCCATGGAGTCGGCGCGGGAGCTTCGATTGGATTGTCGGGGTTCCCCTCTACAGGCATTGCATTAGCTCATCGTCCAATCACGTAGACGGTAAGGAATACCACAACCCACACTGAATCCACGAAGTGCCAATACCAGGAGAGAACGTCGGCGCGCTCGACGTGACGCTCGCTCATATAGCCGAGCACTGTCAGGATCAGCACGAGCAAAATTAAAACCAGTCCTATTGTCACGTGCAATGCATGCAGTCCGACGAGTGAGTAATAGGTGGTTCCGAAAAGATTTGTTCGAAGGGTCAGTCCCTCGTGATAGATGAGGCGGTGCCATTCGATGGCGGTGCCGATCAGAAACTCAGCGCCCAGTACAAAAGTCACGAACCACCACGCGCTGAAATTGCGAATAGAGCCGGCGCGCAGCGATCGGATCGCGATAACGATCGTGATGCTGCTTGAGAGCAGGCAGATCGTATTCACGATCGGCACGGAGAGGACCTCTCTAGGTGAAGGACCGCTCAAGCTCTTCCCGATATAGAAGATGTAGGCGACCACGAAGATCAGGAAGAACGACGATTCGGTGAGAATGAGGGCGAGAATCCCGACACGACCGCGATAGGGGAGTGTCTCGCTCCACGGTGTTGACGACGCGCGCATGGTGGTCGATGCGGCGGCCATCAGACAGCGCTCCGGTTCATTCGTATCTCCAGTCCGGGTCGTCGGGATGCTTCAGGTCCCACAGCGGGCGGCGACTGCGAACCACCGGCAGAGTCGCGAAGTTGTACTCGGGCGGAGGCGAGGTCGTCGACCATTCGAGCGTCCATGCGTCCCAGGGATCGTCGCCGGCCGGCTCTCCTGATCGCAACGACCGAACGACATTGATCACGAATATGAGCACCGCGATGCCCTGTACGAGCGCGCCGATCGACGCGACAAAATTGAGGGTCTCGAGTCCGCGCCCAGGTTGATAGGTATAAATACGACGCGGCATTCCTTGCATGCCGGCGAAGTGCTCAGTATCGAATGTCAAATGGAAGCCAATCACGAAAAGCCAGAAATGCCAACGGCCAAGACGCTCACTGAGCATTCTGCCGGTAGCCTTTGGAAACCAATAATAGATGGCGGCGAATATCATGAAGACAATCGCGCCGACCAGTACATAGTGAAAATGCGCTACGACGAAGTACGTATCGGTAAGCTGCCAATCGAAGGGTGCAACCGCGAGCATGATGCCGGTCAGACCCGCGACCAGAAACTGGAACAGGAAGGCGATACTGAACAGCATAGGAACCTTGAAGCGCAATTTTCCACGCCACATGGTTCCGAGCCAGTTGAATATTTTGATGCCAGTGGGAACGCCGACCAGCATGCTCGAGGCTGCAAAGAAGGAATTGCCCGCCGGCGTCATGCCGACCGAGAACATATGATGCGCCCATACGCTCATGCTGATGAATCCGATCGCGCAGCTGGCGGCCACCATCACGCTGTAGCCGAAGATAACCTTGCGGGAGAAAACCGGAATGATTTCAGACGCGAACGCGAAGGCCGGAATCACCAGTATGTAGACCTCGGGATGGCCGAAGATCCAGAAAAAGTGCTGCCACAGGACTGCCGAGCCTCCCGCCTGAGTGTCGAAGAAATGTGCACCCAGAAAACGATCGAGCAGCAGCATCACTTGCGCAGCCGACAGCGGCGGCAGCGCCACCAGAATCATGAACGACACGACGGTAGCCAGCCACACGAGCACCGGCATCTTGGTGAGCGTCATTCCTTCGCATCGCATGCAGAACACGGAGCTGACAATGTTGGCCGCAGTCGCAGTCGAGCCCACGGTCGTGAGCAGAATACTGAGTATCCAATAGTCGGTACTGTTGCCGCGCGAGAACGGCAGTTCCGTGAGCGGTGCATATGCGAACCATCCGACATCGGGCGCGCTGCCGGCGCCATACAAGCCATCGCCGCCGATATAGCTGAAGTAGAGGAGCAGGGCACCGAAGAACCATAGCCAGAAGCCGAAGGCGTTGAGCCGCGGAAAGGCGAGATCGCGCGCACCGATCATGAGCGGCACCAGGTAGTTGAACAAACCGGTGAGGATCGGCATCCCGACCAGGAACAC
The DNA here is from genome assembly GCA_036495685.1 of Candidatus Binataceae bacterium. Taxonomy (NCBI): domain Bacteria; phylum Candidatus Binatota; class Binatia (SeqCode); order Binatales (SeqCode); family Binataceae (SeqCode); species Binataceae bacterium (SeqCode). The sequence continues at coordinate 34,118 of DASXMJ010000191.1, forward strand.
CATCGCCGTGCCATGCATCGTCAGCAGGCGGTTGAAGACCTGCGGCGGCACGATGCCGGAATTAGGTACCGCGAGCTGAAGCCGAATGGTGGCGGCCTGGAGGCCTGCGACCAGGAAGAAGAAAAGGCCGCCGGTGATGTACATCAGTCCCAGCCGCTTGTGATCGACCGTGATGACCCATTCGTGCAGCCGGCCGAGGATCGGAAGCTGCTCGAGGTCGTCTACGGCGTCCAGTCCCATTTCGCGATCGATAGTTCCCGCCAAGCGCGTTCCCCTCCTTCAGCGCAGAGTCGCCAGGTAAGCCACGAGGTCGTCGAGGTCCTTGTCGTCGAGATTCATCGCCGGCATTAACGCCCCAGGCTTCATCACGCTTGGATCGCGCACCCACACACGCAGATGATCGAGATTATTCATGGCGACACCGGCGCCGATGGTCTCGCGCGCCATCAGATGCGTCAAGTCGGGGCCGAAGCGGCCGTTCGCACCGGTGCCCTGAATCGCATGGCAGTTGACGCATGCGGTGGATTCGAAGATCTGCTGGCCGTGCGCGACTGACGCATCGACAGCCGCCGGCTGCTTTTGCGCCGCGACCCAATTATCGAAATCCGCGCGCGGCTCGACGATCACGCGCAGAAGCATCATCGCGTGCTCGGTGCCGCAGAACTCGGCGCATTGTCCCAGATAGGTGCCCGCGACGTGCGGATCGATCCACATCGTGTTTTTCTTGTTCGGGATCACATCAGTCTTGCCGGCCAGACGCGGAACCCAGAAGCTGTGCGCTACGTCCACCGACTCGAGATCGAGAAAGGTTGGTGTGGGATTTTTCGGATCGCTCAGCGGGACGTGAAGCTCGTTGGCGGTCACGATGCCGAGCTCAGGGTAGTGAAACTCCCACCACCATTGATGCCCGATCACGTGGACGCTAATGGCGCCCGGCGGGCGCCTCGGCGCCTGGACCGAATAGATGGTGCGCGCGGTGGTGAGGAAGAGGACCAGCACGATAAGGACGGGGACGGTCGTCCACGCAAACTCGATCGGATTGCTGCCGTAGACCTGCGGCGGTTCGCGACCGTTGTCACCCTGGCGGGCGCGATCTCTGATGAGGCTGATGACCAGGAGGCCGGCGACGATCAGGAAAATCACAGCGGTGATCGAACACGTGAAGAACGCCAGCGTCCTGATCTCGTGCGCCGGAGTCGAGACCGTGTCGAAGATGCTGCTTGGGGGAATCTTCGAGTTCGACTCGCCCATGCCCCAGTCGTTCGCAAACGCGGCGACGGGCATAGTGGCAACGATGACAATAGTGAAGAACCAGCGGTGCACACGTCCGAGCAAGATTTTCTCAGCCTCCCGAAACTTCCCAAGTCAGGGTCAGGGCATCAGCAGTTCCTCCACCTTCCGATGCCAAGGTGTGCTTTTTGAACGCAGTGTAGCTTACACCGGGACCCTTCCCGGTGTCACGATACCTAACGCCGCGAGTGTTCGTGAACGCTTCGAACTCCCGCTTTTAATTAGTCGAACCCGCTCCGAAACGAGCCTAAGACGCTTCGGGAACTGACCTCGATTCGTCGCCGCTCCAACGACAAATCAGTTCGGGGACGGCGGCTTTGGATACCCGCAGTGTGCCCTTCTTCAGGGGCGATGGACAAATGGATCCCGGACTATCCGGGAACCTCGCAGCGAATTTAACCTGGGAGTAACCGAGAAGTACATTCCGAAACTGGGCGAGGAAGATGGTACCAAACAAACACCAGGCGGTCGCACACTGGTCACTGACATACCTAAGTTGGCCCTGAAACGCTTCTGTCGTTTCTGGCCGGAACCCCCGACAGATTCCCGGAATTCTCATGGAGCCCGGCGAAACCCGGTCTGTATCCGAAGAGCCTGACAGCCTTCAGCGTCGAATTGGCAGTAGGCTATGCTTGTGTGGAACCTTACCTTGCCTGGGTTGGTGACGCCCAGGGAGTTTTCTGTGCCCTCTGGGGCGCAACGAGTCCTGAGTTCAGGTTTCTACCCGATGCGGGACAGGAGCTCGCGCGCTCGCTCGATGGCAGTCTCCTGATGGGGCTGCAATTCCTGGTGGGCGCGACTTTGCACCCATTCCAGATACGGATCGCAGACTTCAGTGCGTAGTCCCGCGAGCTCTTCAACAATGGCCAGTCCACAAAACGGTACGTACGTCCTCTGCGTATCCGCCTTCGTGTGCAAGCACCAAGCGGCCTGCGCAGAGATCTGAGGCGGCCTGCACCATCATGTTCGTCATTCGTCGATAACATTCGCTGTGCAGCATCATGCGGCCCAGCGGATCGTACGCGTTCGCATCGAGACCGCTGGCCACCACGATCAATTCGGGCTTGAAGTTGTACAGGGCCGGCACGACTACACGCTCAAAGGCCGCAAGGTAAGAACCCACCCCAGATCCCGGTGGCATCGGGATGTTCAGATTTAGTCCCGCACCCGGACCCAAACCGTTGTCGGAGATAGAGCCGCTTCCCAGCGGGTACAGGTTGTCCTGATGAATCGAAATAGTGAGCACCTCGGGATTCTCGTAAAAGGCCAGTTGAGTGCCATTCCCATGATGAACGTCCCAGTCCACCACGGCAATTCGATTGACGGCTAACCTGGCCCTGGCATACATCACCGCGACAGCAATGTTGGCGAATATGCAAAAGCCGCGGCCGCGATTCGGTTCGGCATGGTGACCAGGTGGGCGCACCAGCGCATACGCGTTGTCGGCCGCTCCTTTCACAACTTCTTCAACGGCCGTCATTACGCCACCAACGGATAGCATCGCAATTTCAAAGGCGCCCGCACCGAACGGAGTCAGCTCGCCCGCATCGCCGCCGCGCTGCGCCGAAAGCTGGCGAATCAATTCGATGTACTCGTGGGTGTGGAACCGTACGAGGTCGACTTCTGAGGCCGGTCTTGGCCTGATGGATTGCAGGTTATCGAGGAGCCTCGTGGCGGCCAGAAGATTGTAAAACCGTCGCTTGGTTTCCGGGTTCTCGAAGCCCGCACTGGGTTGGGTCGGGAACGAGCCGCCGCCGGAATCGTGCCACATGTAGAGCTCATCGAACACGAACCCTGTCTTTCTTTTCGGCATCACATTCCGGATTTGCGCCCAGCCGGGGCGATTAAACCAGCTCCGCTTCCCGCCTGAAAAATTCCTCGCAGAGAAAGCCTGTGCCGGTACGTTTTCACGTTGGGCAGCGGATCAGGCTATTTGTCCCTCGATCCATAAGATACAGCTAGCCCCGCTCGCGCGTCGGACTGGATGCCGTATTGTGGAATCGGATAACGCAATCCGTTCGATGCAAGCCGCTTCATTCCTTCGATCGTCTTGGGCAGAAAATGGGGCGGAATCGCCATCAGCAGCTCTTCATCCAACACACCACCATAGCGCCGCTCCGCGTAGCACGGGATCGAAAGACTCGGCTCTCCAGTTTTGAGCGCCCGACCCCATGAGTCCGCGCAAGCCGATTCTCCGACCACACCCCATTGAAATTTGCGATAGCCCGACCACTGAAGGCCATTGATGAAAATGATCATCTGGCCCGGCGTTGCGTAGATCAGACAAATATCGGGGGGATTGAGTCGTCCAGAAACCAGCGGCGATACCGCCATCGCGGTGTAGCGGCCGTGTGGCACGGTGTCCATCGCGTGCTGATGCGCCGATGAATCCTCGAGCGTGGAGTACCAGACTCCCGCCATCGCCTTGCCCGAGAGCCATTCCTCGTCTTGTGGATGTAACCCAATCACGGCCCCGCACTGCGCGCCAACCAGATCTTTCATAGTGATACCAACCGTCCATCCTAGGCGCGCCGCCTGAGCGACGATCTGATCGGTGGTGTGAGTCGACTTGGGTCGCCGGATTTTTGGGATGGCTTCCATCTCCTCAGCCGCGCGGAACAACTTCATGCCGATAGGCGTGGTGCGCAGCCGCAACAGCTTGTTCAAATCGTCGACAATCGCATTCCAGTCGTAAGTGACTTGATCGGACATCCGGCCATACCTCTCTGACAAAATACGGCAGAAACCTCCCAAAGCTCCATGGCCCCCTGACTTTCGCCCTCCCACTCAAACCGCAGGGAGAACATGCCTTCTCGTTCACCTAGGAACCGAATCCGCCCAAACCGACGAGTGCTCTCCAACAGAGCGAGCGCATAGCATTATGGCCATACGGATCCCCCACCTAGTGCCGCGCGAAGCCTGCGCGACGGCCCATGCGCGGCGTTTAACAGACTGCCTTCTAAATGGAAAATGTCGTAGCAGAGCACCCCAGCTCTTACCTTCTCGCGGCTCGCAGCCCAGCCAAAAATCCCGCTTGGCAACGCCGATTATTCCACTTCAATTGAAGCATCCTTGCGCGCATGATAGATGATGGCGGTTCTAAGCGGCCAGACTCGGCGGGGCGGCGTACCCAAGTGGTAAGGGAGAGGTCTGCAAAACCTCGATGCATCGGTTCGAATCCGATCGCCGCCTCCAATTCCCCAACAAAGACAAGGGCTTTTCTAATCCTTCGAAATGGCGCTTCTGCTGGTCTTGTGTGAGTGTGCGACGCTTTTCCCAGTCGGGGAATGGGACTTACTTTTGCTGTGAGCAGCGTCTTTCCAATATGCGGGTCTCGCGCGTCTTGGTCATTTTTAGATTCACGATAGTCAAGTCCCTGGTCGCCCACCTAAAAACTTCGCCCCCACGGTCCCCCGTAAAGGTTTGGTTGGATGATATGTTCGTACCCCTCCCCAGCACCATCTTGGGAATCACCCATGTGCCGTCTGCCGTTTTCTGAAACATGTCGCAGGGCGCATAGTTTATCGCGTCTGCCCAGTTGTTTGCCCTGTACTCGGTGGGCTGAGCGGAGGTTGTCGACCAAACAAACAAGGCAGCGACAACGACCAGCACGTAAGGGTATTTTCTAATATTTCGGTTTTCTTTCATTTGGTTCCCTAGTCGACTCGCTTGAGGTTCTGCTCAGTAACCCGCGCCATCAGCCGCAAGACGCAGTCCCTAAAATGGTCACGCTTGAAGGGGTTGCCACCGCAGAAGCCGCACTTCTCAAACGCCGAGCGTCTCGGCGTCGGCGCTTTCCTCGGTCCCTAACAAGGGACGAAACGAGCCTGATAGTTGTCGCAGTGAACCTCCACATCGTGAACGGCGTTTTTCACCACGGGTACGACCGAAGAGGGCTCGGTGAACGCGCGCCCGCCAGGTGAGTAAAGGCCCGGCAGACGTCGGTCCGACTAAAATCCACTCAAAGTATCGCTGCACGGCCAGAGCTCCGATTGTAGGTAGTGGCGGTGGCTCAGGGAAAACGCAAACAGGAGGATCCAGCTGACCTAAAGCCGGACGCGAAAGAAAGCTCGCTTTTGGACAATCTGTAAGAATTTTAATACTTCACTCCGAGAAAGCAAAAATGCGTTTCCAGTCGTTCCGCATGCTAATAACCGCCCAGCCCCTCTTCTTTGCTTCCGCCATAAGCGTATCGGGAAAAGAGCCAACTTTGGTATCCGGCAGACCGTCAGCGGGACCGTATGCGTACTCGCGCTCCGGATCGTCGTGCAAAACCAGCATCATGAGCCTTGCACCACCGGCCCCTTGGGTCCATTCGAGCATCTGTTGATCACCGCCCGAATTTCCGAAAGCGGCGCAAGGCCGCTTGCCAATGAACAAGTTAATCCCAATGGCCTTGCCCGTGAAGTCGTCAACGAAAAACACCTTCGGTTCGCGCAACAGTATTGGCTTGCCCTCTCGATACGCATACTGGGTTAGGACACTGGATCCGATTACCTGTTCCGGCGGAATCCCATATACGCGGTCACTGTATACGCGGACGAACTGCTGACCGCCCCTCGTTACGATATAGGTCTTGAACTCGTTGGCGCGCAGAAATTCCAGGACTTCGAGCATCGGTTGATACACGAGATCGGTGTAGCGCCGATGAAACCTGGGGTGTTTTGCCCTTGCCAGCCACTGCTTCACGATCTCCCCGAAGGCTTCAGTGCTCATCCCGGTGTGAGTGGCGGCGACAATTGTTTCCCAATCCGATTCGGAAAATCCAGCCAGGGCGGAAGGGTCGTTGGCGAGAACTGCCTTGAATGGTTCCTGTTGATTCCATTCCCGACGCCGGGGCGCTAGCTCGTGGACCCGGTCGAGCTCAAACACGGCCTTTGTATAGAGAGGATGTTCGACCCAAAGGGTGCCATCTTGATCGAACGTGGCAATGCGGTCTGCAGGATGGACGTACCTGGGGCTCGATTTGTCGGTTACCTCGCTGACGAAAGCCATGATGGCTCGCTTCGCCAGGCCTTCGTTCCAGGAGGCAAGTGAAGGTGCTTGGGCGCGAGCGCGAACTGCCAGCAGCAATCCGCAAAGCAGCGCGATAACGGCGAATGCACAGACTCGTCCTCTGAACCTTCGAAGAATGCTCATTTGGTCAGCTACTAGCGCATCGTGCAGCTCACGCACAAAGGACCTCCGGCGGTCAACTCCGCGGTCCGCTGCTATTCCTAAGAGGCGACCAGCAGAAGCGTAGGGTCGTTTTGTTTGGGAATCCTCCCGCCTGTGGACGGCAGACTTCCATAGGCGCTTAACTAAGCGCTGATGCTTGTCAAAGGAGAAAACTCCATGATCAAACGTTTTGTCCTGATCGCGTTAGCAGCCGCGCCCGTGTGTTTTCTCGACGCCGGGGTCCTTTGCGCGCAACCGTTCCCGATGATTGACAAACTTGCACAGAGAGTGGTGGAGAAGTACCAGAACTCTTCCTGTCAACAGTTGGCCGAGGAGAGAATGCAACCGAGGGCACCAAAGGGAGAGATGGAGCAACGGGCGATCACGGTGCTGCGCTCCGATCCACAGATGCGAACGGAATTCATCAATCGCGTGGCAGCCCCAGTTGCCAATAAGCTCTTCGAGTGCGGTCTGATTCCCTAGCGTCGGTGCCGCGGTACTTTCGAATTGGTCGCTTAGACGAATCCGAGAAGACGCGCTCCCTCGGGACGTCAGGGGCGACGGCGCGTAGGCGATCATCAAGGGTCCATTGACCTCCCATGTTTCCCCGAGAGAGGTGCTGGTGGGCAGCTGAGCGAGGCATTGTGGAAGTGCTCGTAGTCCGAATCAGCTGAGGGATCTTAGTAGCGCTGCCACCCAACGTCATTTTCCTTCGACATAGCCAGGGATAGCCGTCGCAGCGCCTGGCTCGGACTTTTTAGCGGACTCAGCGATTTGGACGCTGCGCTAATCCGAACATGCCAAGATGTCTAGTGCGTGAGCCTGAACCGTGCCACGCGGGGCGTTGGTCGTACGCTCAAGAGAGTGACGGGTGCTGGAACCCGCCGGAGGGGGACGGTTGATTCGTTCCTCCGGTCAGTCCGTTCTCCTCCTCTCTTCTTTTCCCTCCGAGTTGCGGAACGATTCAGGCCTTCAGACTCCGTCGCCGTTGACCAGGAGAGCACGAAGGAATGACATTTTTCTGGCTTGGTGTAGTTGCGGCGTTCGGGTTTTCATCGCTGCTGACGCTGCTGCTGTTCGTCATTACATATTGGTCGAAAAAATAGAGACACAGGACCCGGCTGCGGCTGCGCGATTCCGCAGCCTGAATTCGGGGGCTCGGTGCCCGAGCGCGGATCCTGACGTCGAAATGTGGCCCTCCGCCAAAAACAGCGCTTGCTCAGGAAGGGCTTGTTTACGCCGCGCTGTGACCTGACCGGCACTCTCGTGGGGATAATGCCAGCGTGCTTGAAAGCCGCGGGTATCGGCTCTGAAGGGCTACTTTTGTCCCAGCTCCAATAGAGGGAGCGCGCCAAGCTGCCGCATTACTCCCAGCGTATCCCAGTTTTCCCACTCCTCCTGAAGTTGGCCGTTCCCAACACGATAGATGTGAATGCCGGTGAAGCTGATCTGCTTGCCAGTCGCGGCAATCCCCATAAAGGCATTTTGGTGGGTGCCGCGTACAGTGTAGCGGTAGACCACCTTGTCGCCTTCAGCCACCATGTCCTCGATGGTGAAATGAAGGTCGGGAAAGCTGGCGTGGACAATCGCGACTAAGCGTTTGACGCCTGCGGGACCTTTTGCCTCGGGCATCGACGAATCATGGTCGATGAAGGTCGGCGCGAAGAGCTCGTCTATCAAAGTCAGATTCCTGTTGTTCAAGACCTCTTCAACGTACCGCCGCACGAGAGCCTTGTTCTCTGCTGCCATTGATACCTCCTGTGCTGCTCGACGTTCGCGGCTCGGGTAAAAGCGTGGCCTATTGGCCTTTGATGTTCCGCGCAGTTACCCGCGGAATCAGGCGCAGCACCGAGTCCCGTGAAAATGTCCGGCTTGGTGGGGTCCCCCCCGCAGATCCCACACTTCTCCACGTCCTTTGTCCGCGAGTCGCATTATCATCACCATACCAGGCAGAAAGCGCGCGGAGCAGTTTCCACGCCGAACCTCCGGGGTGCGTTCTTTATTAGGTTGCCGTGCGAATGGCAGATCAGTTTGCGATTCTATGCGTCTTCGTCTCACGGCTCTGGCTCGCGTTCGGCATCCGCACGAACACAGCAGATTGGTCAGTTGAGCAACCTCGGGAAAACCAGCAGCGCTGGGCTCCTCCATACCGCGGCTCGAAAGATGGGATGGCTACTTATGAGAACGGAGCGACGGACGGCGCTGTGCAGGACGCCGCGGGGAAAGTGCTTGACACGCAGCGTCAATCGTCAAGTGACGAGCGCGCCTCAAGTGTGGCCTCGAGATTCTCGACAATCGCCTTGATCAGACCATTGATTGCAACGAACTCTGCCGCGTAATTGTAGCTATCCGCATCTGCCTTTCGATCAACGGCGTGCGTAACCCGCTTGCTGAACGCGTCGAAAACCGTGTTACCGTTTACTGGGTCTCTAAAAAAAGCTTTTTCTAGCAGCGTAATTAGCTTCTCGCGGCCAGCATCACGCTTCCATCTGATCGTCAACTGGCGAAGCAGAATGTCATCGTCGGCGCGCGACGGGACCGAGAGAAAGATGCAACAAAGATTTCGTGCGTGGATGATTGCGCTTTCGATAACGGCGTTCTTGAGGACCTGGTTCCCTTCGACGACTGGGCTTCGGTTCTTTAGAAGGGCGAGAGTCGAGAAGAACATGTCACGCTCGTAGCCGACGACCTTCCATTTCCGTTCGTTGCTTTTGTCATTCGCCGAGCCCGACGATTGTAATCTGTTATGCCGACGTGGCGTCCTAGCGTTGCCCATGGCGGTGGTCCCTTCGCTGCAGAGGTCGCGATTGCTACAGAGTACCGAAGTCCGAGCACTCGCCAAGCGCAGAAGGCGGAGTTAACTGGGCCGTTTTTGAATCCGAGCCTGGGCGTCCAGCGGCTACCGGGTAGGGCCTTTGACCGCTTTCGATTTTTTGGAGGCGCTCGCAGGAACCCTCCCGAATGAATCGGGCGCTGTTCCGGGCACAGGCTCGATGAAACAGTCTTCAATAGTCGTCTGTGCGTCAGATCCGGAATCAACAGGCGCAGCGTCCTCTTGTCTTTGGTGGTGGACCCTGCTGGAGCCGTTCCGAGCTCCCTCGCCACGAGGGTTTTTCGCTTTGGTGCCCGTCTTGTCCTGGTCTGAAGCTCGTGTCGGGGACAGGCACTGGAATAGCTTTGGACGACTTGGGAAATCGGTGGAAATGGGGCGGTCGGCGTCATCGTGCCAGGAATCCTGGTGCCCTGGCGACAAAAGATTCTTTGGTGGCCGAAAACTCAGCGCGCGCTCGACTTCACCCTTAGGGTTGCCGGACAGCTTGGGTCGTCTTCGGGGCCGTAGCACAGGTTCTTGATGTCACCGGGAGCGCGCGATGAATCCTCGCCGTAGCTGCAGATCCACGCGCCGCCCTTCTCATAGAGCGCGACCGCGTAGTACTGGCCGGAGGGCAGGGTCCCTGACTGTGGAGTTCTGGTCAGTTCGCGTGACTCCCGGATCGAGAATCCGTCGTGCGCAGCATTGATCTGAAACTGCATGAAGAATATTTGCCATACGCCGCGCTTGGCAGAAACCTCGTATTGCATCGGATGGTTGTCGGAGAAAACCGGCTTGTCGCGGCAGAGCCACGGACGCGGCTCGCCGGCCCATGACGATCGGGTCAAGACCAGGAAAGTTGACGTGATCAGCGCGAGCGATCCTGCCAATATCTTAAGTTTGGTCACCGGTTTTGGCTCCTGATCCTCCGCGTAACCCTGCATCAGATGTGGTCGCGCGGCCCTAGCGCCGCGATTTGCGTCACTATTGCGCTGAGATTCGAGTCCTTGGGTGTGAACACGGCGCGCACGCCCATCGCGAGGAGCCGCTTTTGATCGACCTCGGGAATAATTCCGCCCATTACCACTCGTACGTCTGCCGCGCCGCGCTCCTCCAAGAGCGCGAGCGTGTCGCGCGCGATTGTCAGATGCGCCCCCGCCAGGCTCGAGATTGCCAGTACATCCACGTCTTCCTGGAGCGCGGTCTCGACCATCTGCGCCGAGGTCTGCTTGAATCCGGCCAGGACTACTTCCATGCCGGCTTCCATGCATGCGCGTGCGAGCAGTTTGACCGCGTTGATGTGTCCGTCGAGACCCGCCTTACCCAGCGCCACCTTGAGCCTCTTGCCATTGGCCCTTACCGCGGAGCCCGACACCGCAGCACGTGCGTCGAGAATCTGTGGTGTGTAGCGCCCCTGGCTGACCCGTTCGAGTGATTCGGTCCATTCTCCGACAGTCCCGCCGGCACGCGCGAGTGCTATGGTTCCCTCCATCATCGGGCCGCCCTCGGCCGCGGCTCGCTCCAGCATCTCGCGGGCGCGTGCCACCGCAGAACTGTCACGCCGCTGGCGCCATCGCGCAAGCGTGCTTATTCGTTCCTGTTCCGCGCTCCGCTGCGCGGAGTCGTTGTCGGTCGTCGCGGGCGCTCCCGAGAGACCGATCTCGCCCTGGAACGCGTTGACTCCCACCTGCAGAATTTGGCCCGACTCGATGCGGAACTGTCGCTCCATCAGCAGACGCGTAAGCTCGGTGCCCACGATCTCGAGGGCTCGCCTATAGCCCGCCGCGCGGAGTTGCATGGCGAGTTCCCGTGCCCGCGCCGCAGTCTCCTCGGTAAGTTTTTCGATAAGCGTGCTGCCCTCGAAAATATCGCCATATTTGGTGATTTCCGTCTCGTACATCAGCACCTGCTGCGTGCGCAGCGAGAGCGTTTGTTCGGCCTGGTCGGGTAGCGAAAGCGCCTCGCGAAAGCCGGGAAGCTGAAGCGCGTTAACGCGTGCCTGTGCGGAAAGCGTGACCGGGAGCGCCTCATAGGCGATGCGAATGATATTAACCTCAGGCTGCTGCTCGGTGAGTGAGAGCGACCGCACCTGGCAACCGGCACGAAATGCGACGTCGTTGATGCCGTACTCGGATTCGCACAGTTCGCGCCACAATTTGAAGTAGGCGCGGACCTTGCAAATTTCAGGCACCAGCTCAATGCCGCTGTTGATGAAAAATGAGATCCGCCGCACGGTCTGTTCCAGCGCCGTCGGGGTCAGAGTCTTGCGCAGCGCATCGAGCAGGAGCAGTGCATTGCCGAAGGTGAAGCCAATCTCTTCGGCCGGTCCGGCGCCGCTCTCCATGTAGTGATAACCACAGCAATTGATCGGATTCCAGTTGGGCACGTGCTCGACCGCAAACTTGATCAATTCAGTCGAGAGCCGAAACGACATCTCGGGCTGGAAGATTGAAGTCCCGCGCGCAACGTACTCCTTCATCAGGTCGTTTTGCGTGGTCCCGCGCAGCTCAGTCCAGGGAACTCTGTGCCTCTCGGCCACGACCAGGTACAGCGCGAGCAAGAAGGGCGCCGTCGCGTTGATCGTCATCGAGGTGTTGATTTCGTCGAGCGCGATGCCCTCGAACAGCGCGTCCATGTCCTGCCAATGGCAGATCGAGACCCCCGCCTTGCCGACTTCGCCCGCCGCGACCGGGGCATCCGGGTCGTAGCCGTTCTGGGTCGGGAGATCGAACGCGATCGAAAGACCACGTTGGCCGGATTTTAGATTATGATGAAAGCGCGTGTTCGCCTGGCGCGCGTCACCGAAGCCGGCGTAAGTGCGAATAATCCACGGCTCCCGGCCACGCCGGGGTTTCTCGCTTCGCTCGGGTTCACTCATCGCTTCGCCCGGGGCACGACCGCGCGGGTCGCTCCCAGCCTAGTTGCGACGGCGAGCCAATTCCAGCAGGCGCCTTTCCGCGCTAGTCGCTGGAATCTGTGGTAGGCGCGCCGACGTTCACGCAGCGCGAAGCCCACAGTGGAACTACCAGCACCATCGAGTCGTCTCTGATGAACTGGTCGGCGTTCGCGTTATCCTCGACCAGGGCGCGCGCCGCACGGGCCCGAAACGATTCGCATTGCGATTTGTTTCGGAACATCGGCGAGTGACTGCTCCATTTCATCATGGGAGCGGTCGGATCGAATTTGCCAAGGGATTCTGGCGCGGGTGCGATCATCATGAACCACCCCGCGAGGGCGAGCATCGCCCACATATGTGCTCTCATACAACTCCATTTCCGTCCGGGATGTCGCGGCTGCTTGCGGCAGTCCGCTCATCCCTTGGCGGCGTCGTGCCGCACTCCACCGCTATTCAGCCTTGATGCGAAAAACGAGGCAAGATGGGTGACCAGCGTTTCTGCGTTGCGACCGGGCAAGTCCGGAAGCTCCATAATCGAAGCGCGTGACAAGCGCGCGAGCTTCGCATGAGCTCTGGGAGTCTGGGCTGCCCGCGCCAGTTCTGCGCGCGCGGCTTCTGTCAGTTGTTCGAGATGACGGAGCCCGTGGGTCGCCTCGGCCCGGCGTGCGAACTGCATGACGTCGCCCGCGCTGAAGTCAGTAGTTGCCGCTCGGTTCAGAAAAATCGCCGCCGGCGGAAAATCCATCGCCGCCAGCGCCTTCTGCGTCTCCAGCAGCTCCGAGACTGCCAGCGTTTCTGGAGTGGTCACTTCTACGATCGCGCAGAGCTTTCGATCGTGGAGCGTACGTTCAATATTTTCGGCTTCCTGTCCGACGACGCTGGCGCCGAAGGTTGCACGCGCCGCGGTCGGCATCTTGAGCAAGCTAAGCGCCTGTCCGCTCGCGGGCGCGTCAACGACTACCAGGTCCCACCGCGCGCGGTGATCTTTGGGTGAGAGCTCGTAGCAGACCTTCCCCAGCATCATCAGTTCACGCAGCCCCGGCGCGGCCTGCACGAAGAATTGATAAAGGCGGCTCGCAAACACCGCTTTGAGCACCGCGCGCGCGGGCAGGACCAACGCCAGGTACTCGTCGAGGGCATGACCACCTTCGAGGACCATCGTCGAGAATCCTGCGCGCACCGGGACGGGCTTAAACGAGCGCTCCACGCCCAGCGTCCCGGCAACCGGTGCGCGCGAATCCGTTTCCATCAGCAGCGTCCGGATTCCCTGGCGCGCGGCGCACGTCGCCAGTGCGGCACTGGTGGTGGACTTTCCGACACCGCCCTTGCCGAGCACGACGATCAACCGCCGCTCGAAAAGTTGGGTGAGCATCGCAGCGTCAGGTGCCGAAAGCGGTGGGCGCGGCCGGCGGTTCGCTTACCAGCGCAGGAGATTTGCGCCCCAGGTCAGGCCGCCGCCGCACGCGTTCAGCATCACCAGATCGCCATCGTGGACCCGGCCCTGCTCGATCGCTTCATCGAGCGCGATCGGGACCGAAGCGGCCGAGGTGTTACCGTAACGGTCCACGTTGATGAAGACTTTCTCGACTGCCACTCCGAGGCGCTCGGCGACTGCATTGATGATTCGGCGATTGGCCTGATGACCCACGACCAGGTTGACGTCATCGAGCTCGATGCCGGCGCGGTCCGCCACCTGGCGGCAAACTTCTTCCATGCTCTTCACGGCGATCTTGAAAAGCTCGGGCCCCTTCATCTTGATCGCATCCTCTGACTCGCGCCGGACTTCGGAGTCCAGCGGGCCGCGCACGCCAGTGGCGCGGCACGAGAGCAGCTCCCAGTGTTTCCCCGACGATCTGAGCAGGCTTGCGAGCACGCCGCGATTGCCCGGCTCCGAGACCAGCACCGCGGCCCCGGCTCCGTCGCCAAACAACACGGCAGTGCGGCGATCGGTCCAATCAACGAAGGTCGACAACGCATCGGTGCCGACCACCAGCACGCGTCGGAAATCGCCCGCCCGCATGGAAGTATCCGCCACGCTCAGCGCGTACACGAAGCCCGAGCATGCCGCGGCTACGTCGAATGCGGGGATCGAATCGACTCCCAGCCGGGTCTGAATCTGGCAGGCAAAGGAAGGAAACGCGTACTCGGAAGAGACCGTGCCCACGATGATAGCGTCGAGGTCGCTGGCCTTGATTCCGGCGCGATCGATCGCCGTGCGGCTGGCGGTGGTGGCGATCTCCGCGAGCGATTCGCCGGACCGCAGCGTATAGCGGGTACCAATTCCGGTCCGCGACTTTATCCACTCATCGGAGGTGTCCATGAACCGCTGGAGCTCCTGGTTGGAGACCGCAGTGCGGGGCAGGGCACGGCCGGTTGCAACAATTCTGGAACCCATCGAAACGCCCTGTTCACGCAGCTCGGAAGGCCAGCGTGGTGTTGGTGCCGCCGAACCCAAATGAGTTATTGAGCGCGATGCGAATCTTGGCGGGCCGCGCCCGGTTGGGAACGTAGTCGAGATCGCACTCCGGATCGGGATGTTCCTGGTTGATGGTGGGTGGAATGATTCCGCGTTCGATCGCCAATACCGTGAACACCGACTCGATGGCGCCAGCGGCGCCCAGCGTATGTCCGGTCATCGACTTGGTCGAACTGACCGCGATCTTGGCCGCGCGCTCGCCGAACACGCGTTTGATGCCCTGGGTTTCTGCGACGTCACCCTGCGCAGTCGAGGTGCCGTGCGCGTTGATGTAGTCGACCTCGTTAGGATCGAGATCGTTCCCTTCCAGGCACATGCCCATGCATTTCGCGATGACGCGCCCCTCGGGCGCCGGTGCGGTAATGTGATGCGCGTCGGAGTTGGTCCCGTAGCCGCAGACTTCCCCGAGGATTTTAGCGCCGCGGGCGATAGCGGCTTCGCGCTCCTCGATCACCATCGCCGCGCCCCCTTCGGCCATCAGGAAACCATCGCGATCCTTGTCGAACGGTCGGCTCGCGCGCTCCGGCTCCTCATTGCGCGTGGAGAGCGCGCGCATTGCGATGAAGCCGCCTACCCCCAGCGCGGTGACCGCGGCCTCGGTCCCGCCGACTATTCCGGCGTCAAGGATGCCGAGCTTGATCATCCGGTAGGTCTCCCCAATCGCGTGACTGCCAGATGCGCACGCGCTGGTGGTGGCGAAGGTGGGTCCGCGCGCACCATAGCGGATCGAAATGTGCCCCGGTCCGAGATTGGAAATCAGTTTGGGAATAAAGAACGGGCTCATGTGCTTGATCCCGGACCTGAGAACTTCCTTGTGCGTCTCTTCTACCGTGGTCAGGCCGCCAATCCCCACCCCGACCAGCACGCCGAAGGAG
This sequence comes from Candidatus Binataceae bacterium, assembly GCA_036495685.1. Classification (NCBI taxonomy): domain Bacteria; phylum Candidatus Binatota; class Binatia (SeqCode); order Binatales (SeqCode); family Binataceae (SeqCode); species Binataceae bacterium (SeqCode). The sequence continues at coordinate 49,624 of DASXMJ010000191.1, forward strand.
TCGGCGTTCTCCTCGGTGACCTGGTAGCCCGACTGTTCCATGGCCTGCGCGGCTGCGGCGTAGACGTACTGGATGAACGGGTCCATCTTCTTGATGTCGCGCTTCTCGATCCAGTCCTCCGGCTTGAAGTCCTTCACTTCCGCGGCGATTCGGACCGGAAACTGAGATGCATCGAATTTGGTGATAGGGCCTGCGGCCGACCGTCCCGCGACGAGCGCCTCCCAATTCTTTTCAATTCCGGTCCCGAGCGGTGTCACCAGGCCAAGCCCGGTCACGACCACGCGGCGATCCAACATTCTTCTCATCGAAGCCCTCGTCTCCCCGCTGGGAGTTAGCCTCAATCATCCAACAAATCACGATCAGGGAAAAGTACGTGCGCCCAAATTGCTCACCTGTGGAAAACCCGCTTGAAAGCAAGCGCACTCTTTTGAAACAATCTCGTTGTGCCCGCGAGTGTTCCTCAAGCAGATCCCTTTCTGAAGCTGGCCGAAAATCTGGGCGAACTTGAAGTAGTAATCGGCCCCAAGGCCCGCCCGGTGGTGGCGGAGGTGAGAGCGGGACTGCGCGACGCGATGGCATGCCGGGAACGGGGCGATCTGCCCGGCGCGCTCGCCACAATCGAGCGAGCGATGGAACGGCTCGCCGCGCTCGCCACCCAGTTGGATCCCGCGGAGGGTGCCATGATGCGCACCTTGGCGCAGCATTTCAGCCGGGCACTCGGCGCGGGCCTCAAGAGTGAAGCAAAAGTTGCCGTCAACGCGATGAAGAGCAAAGCCGGCGATCCCCAGGGCGGCGACGACGGCAACCAATGGTAGTACCTCGGGACGTTGGCACGCGTCTGGCGTCTCAAAACGGTAGCACCCGGTTTAGGCGGTTAGATAGTTTGTTGGGGAGACCAGCGTGGCCACCGCAGCGGAAGTGAAGATCGAGCGCTCGAAGCTCGACCAGTTGTGCATCAATTCGATACGCATGCTTGCCGCGGATGCCGTGCAGAAGGCCAACAGCGGACATCCCGGCTTGCCTATGGGCATGGCGGCGGTGGTGGGGATGACCACGTTCGGTACTTCAGCGCCATACCAGGATGCGATGCGGAATTTCGGTTTTATCGTGGAAAACGTGGTGGAGCGCGCGCTGAAGTTGATCGGCTGGGCCGGGTGAGGAAATTCTTACTCTATGGGCGAACCGAAAATAACCATCCTCGACGATCCGCAGTCGGTCTATGTCCACGCCGCGGAGGAGATCACGCACTTCTCCGGCGAGGACATCTGCACGCACGCTCAATTCACGATCGCGCTGTCCGGCGGCTCCACTCCCGCGGCGATCTATGACCTGCTGGCAACGCGGTTCAGGTTGAGTGTCGACTGGAAGGAAGTTCAGTTCTGGTGGGGCGACGAGCGTTGCGTTCCCCCGAACGACCAGCAGTCAAACTACGCGATGGCGGATCGAACCCTCCTAAGCCATCTGGAGTTGCAGCCGGAGCAGGTCCATCGGATACGCGGCGAGCTGACGCCCGCGGAAGCAGCGCAGGCCTACGAGCAGGAATTGAGAAGCGCGTTTTCGTTGGCAGACGGAGAATTTCCGCGTTTCGGTCTAGTGATGCTCGGGCTAGGCGGCAACCGCCACACGCTGTCGCTTTTTCCCGGCCACAAAGCAGCCATCCAGGAGACACGAAGGCTGGTGGTGGCCGACGAGGTCGAGGCGACGCCCCGTCCGCGGGTTACTTTCACGCCCCCGGTTGCCAACCATGCGCAGCGCGCGATGTTCGTCGCAACCGGAAAGGAAAAAGCCGAAGCGGTGCGCGATGTGATTGTGGGCCCGCACGACCCGCTGAAATTTCCGGCCCAAATAATCGAGCCGTCGGATGGCGAGCTAATCTGGCTGCTGGATAAAGCCGCGGCCAGCTTGCTGCCGAAAGGCTGAAGCAAGGCCCTGTTTGGTTCGTTTCCAGGTCAGATGCCGCGTTTCATCGTAAGACATATTACCGCCATCCTAATCACGCTGGTGGTCGCGTGGTGGGCAATCTTCTACCTGCCTCAGAGTCCAACCTGGGCCGTTTTGTGGCTCAGGAATGCGGTGCAAAATCGCGATGGAGACGCCGCGGTCCAATACATCGATTTCCAGAGCGTGGTACAGCACGCCGCCAAGGAGGTGGTCGCTCAGAACGCGGGGAACAATCCTCTGGGCTCGTTCGTCGGACAGGCTGCAGTGCAGCTGCTGGCAGGACCGCTCTCCCAGGTCGCCGAATCCTGGGCAAAACAGAAAGTCAACGACGGCGATCCCAATCTGCAAATTCCCGCTGCCGCCGTCGCCGGGTCCCTTGTAGCGCTCCATCGCCAGGGCGATTCGGCATGGACCAAGTTCACCGATCGCAAGGGCCAGACCTGGGAAATTCACCTGCTGCGGGAAAATGGCCGCTGGCAAATCACCGAAGTCAAAGACGCGAAAGTGCTGCTCCAGAAGCTGCAAGAGCACGAAGCCAAGCAGCTGAACCCGGGGCCGTGAATGCCCCGGGAAAGGGTTACCCGTGGATGAATCGCTAGTTCAGCCGCCTGCGTTTACAGTGTTTCCGGCTCTCGGTACACTGGAGAATTAACGCGGGCGAACCGGCCGCTCGGCTCGCTCGTGTTTTACTGTTTGCCTCTCAATATGCGCCGCCAGGACATCCGCAATTTGGCGATCGTTGCCCACGTCGACCACGGCAAGACCACCCTGGTCGACGCGATGCTTCAACAGTCGGGAGTATTTCGCGCCAACGAGAACGTGCAGGAACGGGTGATGGATTCGTTTGCGCTCGAACGCGAGCGTGGCATCACCATCATGGCGAAAAACACTTCGATCACCTGGGGTGAAACGCGAATCAACATCGTCGACACTCCCGGGCATTCCGATTTTGGCGGTGAAGTGGAGCGCACCATCTCGATGGTCGACGGCATTCTTCTGCTGGTCGACGCTTGCGAGGGCCCGCTGCCGCAAACCCGCTTCGTGCTGAAAAAGGCGCTCGAGGCAGGACTGCCCGCGATCGTCTGCATCAACAAGATCGACCGGTCCGACGCGCGCACGCCGGAGGTGTTGGATGAGATCTACGACCTGTTCATCGACCTCGAAGCGCGCGAAGACCAGCTCGATTTCCCGGTCTTCTATACCAACGCCCGGGCCGGGACGGCGACCGCGAAGCGCGACGTCTCGGGCACCGATCTCGCGCCGCTCTTCGATGCGATTGTGGCGCATCTACCCGGTCCGGAGGTGCAGACCGGTGGGGTCGTGCAGTTTCAAGCCAACAACCTCGACTACGATGACTACGTCGGACGATTGGCAATCGGACGACTGATCGGTGGTTCTCTCGTCGCGGGCGGCACCTATTCCCTGTGCCGTCTCGATGACTCGCGCGTGACCGTGAAGGTAAGCCGGTTGTATTGCTGGCGCGGGCTCAAGCGTATAGAGGTGCCGCGCTCGGACGCAGGCGATATCGTCATCGTAGCCGGGGTGGAGGACATGGCGATCGGTGAGACGATATCGGATTTAGAAAACCCGCAGCCGCTGCCGCGGATTCGCATCGATGAGCCGACCGTCGCGATAACGTTTTCGGTAAACAACTCGCCATGGGCGGGACGCGAGGGCGACTACGTCACCTCCCGCAAGCTAGGCGAACGCCTCGAGCTCGAGGCGCGTCGCAACGTCAGTGTCAAAATTGATCAATTGACTCCGGACTCCTGGCGCATGCTGGGTCGCGGCGAATTGCAGCTCGCGGTAATCGTGGAAACCATGCGCCGCGAGGGTTACGAGTTGCAGGTATCTCGCCCCACCGTGGTCACCCGGGAAGTCGGCGGCGAGAAGCATGAACCGATGGAGCTGCTGGTTGTGGATATCCCCGAAGAGCACATCGGGACTGTCACCCAAATGCTCTCCACGCGCAAAGCCAAAATGCGCACCATGGTGACCCACGCAGGGGGTCGTGCGCGGCTTGAGTATGATATTCCGGCGCGCGGCCTGATCGGGTTTCGCGGCCGCTTCTTGGAGAGCACACGTGGTAGCGGCGTGATGCATTCGATCTTTAACGGCTACGGCCCGTGGTGCGGAACCATCATGTCGCGCGCGAACGGTGCGATGGTCTCCGATCGAGAGGGAGTTGCGACCCCATACGCCATCTTCCATCTGCAAGAACGAGGCCGCTTCTTTGTCGCGCCCGGCCAGCCAGTCTACGAAGGCATGATTGTCGGCGAATACTCGCGAGAGATAAATCTGCCGGTCAACGTCTGCCGGGAAAAGAAACTCAGCAACATGCGGGCCGTAGGCCACGACGAGGCTGTTCGCGTCAGCCCCCCTCGCGTCATGAGCCTAGATCTGGCTTTGGAATGGATCGACGAGGAGGAGTTAGTCGAGGTCACGCCCAAGTCGGTCCGTATGAGGAACCGGGTGCTTAAGACCGCCCTACGCAACAAACATCGCGTGGGCTTTGCTGAGTCAGCGGCCGTGGAAATGGCCGAGAGTAACTCCTGACCTCAGGCCTGGCCTGCGCCTGCGCGAACCTGCGCGGTCAGAAAATGAAAATCCTGCGGCTCGCCGCCATCCTCCTGCTGGTTTTGGTCACGCTGCTAAGCGGCGCGGTGCTCGCGTTGCTCGCCAATAAGGACCGGCTCATCCAGGCAGTCCTGCGGGGCGTTGAGGAGCGTACCGGCTACCGAATCACGACGGGCCCCACGCATATCCGGGTAAGCGGCCATCTGATTCTCGAATTCGACCATCCCCAGATCTCCCGCGAAGGGCGCAAAATTCTGAAGATCGACACGCTGCGGGCCGTGCTCAGTTATCATTCGATACTGTTTTCCCGGGGTATGCCGCTCTACTCGCTGGTGCTGGTACGGCCCGAGATTCAACTGCCCCAAGGGGTCGCGTCCGCGGTGACTATACCGCTGCCGCGCATTGGCACCGAATTTGCCGAGACCATCATCAAGCTCTTGGACAGCTTGGAGCGCGCTGCATGGAAGATCGAAACCGTTGACGCCAGGATTTACGCCAGCGACGGCAAGGTCGTGTTTGACGAGCTCGGAATTCTCGCTTTTCGCAGGCATCGAGAGCCACATTTGTGGCGCGCGGAATTCGGGGTTCGCTTCATGCAGCCTCCATTTGAAGGATTTCGTTCTAACGGCCGCATCAGATTCGCGGCGCGCCCCAGCTCACAGGACGATCAGATTGCCCGCGTTTACTTCTACTTCTGGAACGATCGAACGACCGAGCTCGCGCTCAGCACCGCCCGGCTCCAGGGACGGGTTTCTGGGCGAGCTACCCTCGCCCTTGCGCACGACGGCACCGCGACCGGTTCGGTGAACCTCGCCCTGGCCGGCATGCTGCTAAAGGCCGAAGATTCATCTGCCACCGAGAAGCTCGGCGACTACACCTTCCAGGTCAAGTATTCCGAATCTGCGCAATCGATAAAAATCGTGCGCTTCAGGGTGGTGCATGATCAGGTCGCGCTGGCCTCGGGTGATGCTGAACTAAGCGGGCTGGCGGACCAGAAGCCGGTGCTCACGGTTCATCTGGGTTCCAGTGTTCCGCTCAAGATCGAAACCATTAGGTCGCAGCTGCGGTTTTTTCGCGATGTCCCGGCGAACGTGACGGACGCGCTGAAGCAGGTTCGTTCCGGACGTCTGCTGGTTTCGACCGTGTCACTGGCCACCACCCCGCAAAAACTGTTGGAAGCTCCCGACGCTGCCATCCGCGACGGCATTGATATTTCCGCAGCGCTGGAAGATCTCAGTTTCCCCCTGCCGGAGGACCTGAAGCTCCCAGTGGTCCAGAAGTTGACCGCGCAGCTCCGCTACGCGCACAACACGATGTCCGCGACCAGGGGCTCGGCCACTCTCGACCAATCCTCGTTCAGCGAAGTCTCGGCGCGGCTCGACTTTGCAAAGAAATTCGATGCCCTCGCTTATCAGCTGTCATTCAACTTCGACGCGAACCTGGCTCAGCTATACCCCGCGGTGATGCAGGCGTTGGAGCGGCTCAAGGTCGAAGCGAGAAAAGAGGTCCAGTCCATCGCAGGACGTGTCACTATCCGGAGCTCTGCGTCCGGGTCCTTCAAGCTTGCCGCGCCGGTCCTGCCGACGGCTTACCGCGCGTCATTCGAGGCCAACCGCGCTACCCTGGTCGCGACCGGAGCACCGGGGCCGATAGAGTTCGCCTCGGGCGTAGTGACTCTGGAACCGGGAAGGCTCCGCCTGAGCAGGTTGGCTGTCAAGACCACCGGCGGCTATGGCTTGGTGGATGGTACCCTGGGGTTGGATCATTCGGGAGCCCACGTGCGCGACGTGACGGTGGAACTGCACGACATGCCGGCGGGGTTGTGGCTGGCGCTCGCGGTCGATCCGGACGCGATCAAAGTCTCTGGACCGGTGGGCGGCAAAGTCAGAATCGAGGCTGACTCTTCGCGCCCGGGAAAGCTGCTCGTAAACGGAAGACTAGTTATCAGCACTGGCTCGGTGCAATTTGGATTTCTTCGCGCGCCGATGAAAATCCAGGGCGCCACGGTCAGGTTCACGGGACGATCGCTGGCTGTCAATCTGCCGTCGTCGGTGCTGGAAGGCTCGCCGATTGATTTTCGGATGACCATTGCGGACCTGGGCAATCCGACGATGAGAATCGAAGCGAATGTCGCACGGCTGGATTTCGAAGTAATGAGGTTCATCCGCTTGCCATGGTCGCCAGCAGCCCCACCCGCCGTGTTTCCTATCCCGGTCAACGGTCATATCGAGGCGCAAGACGGCAATCTCAGCAAGCTGCAGATGTCATCGATAAAGACCGACTTCTGGCGCGTCAACGGCGACTGGAAGGTTTACAATTTCACCGCCAATGCGTTCAACGGCAGCGCCGAGCTGGAGATAAGCGGTCGAGCCAAGGACAACTGGATTCACATCCAGGCCAAGATGAGCAACATGGATATCAGCGCGATGTTCCTACTGCCGGGAGATCGCACCGAGTCACCGATCGTCGGCAAGACCTGGGTGGCAGCGGACCTGCGGGCGGATACCAATGGCAACTTCTTCCAGACCATGGAGGGGCGCGCCTCGTTGACCATTCGCGATGGTGTCCTCAATCGCTTCCAGCTGCTCTCCCGACTGCTTGCTCTGATTGATCTGAAGAGTTGGCTGACCGCAAGATTTCCTGATCCAACGCTGAACGGACTTCCGTTCGACACCATCTTCTTCGATCTCAAGGGTGATCACGGAGCTTTCTCCACCGAGAAGTTTCTGCTCCAGGGACCGGTGATGGACATCACCGCCACCGGCGATCTCGACCTTGCGCAAAGCACGATGGACATGAAGGTGGCCGCGTTTCCTCTCAGCACTTTCAATTGGGCGCTGAAGATGATTCCGATCATCGGCACCAACATGGCTGATTCGGCAGGTACCGTGGTGGCCGCATACGTTCATGCGTACGGCCCGGTCAGCGATCCGAGTGTGACCCCAATGCCGATAACCTCGGTCACCGAGATCATCAAAAAGATGCTGTTCCTGCCGATCAACGTGATCAAACCCAACACCGTCCAGTGACCCGGCGCCCGGCGCTGATCGTCTTCTGCCGTGAGCCACTTGCGGGCCGGACCAAAACGCGTTTGCTCTCCCATCTTCCACCGCAGGATGCAGCCGCGCTGGCCGATGCATTCATAGTCGACACGCTCGCGAAGGCTGCGAAAATGCGGCCCGCGCGACTGGTGATCGCGGGGACCTCGGAGTCTTGCGTCGCTGAGTCTCCATATTTTCGCATGCTCAAGCGCCGGTTTGATGCTGAGCTGCTAGATCAGGGAAGGGGCTCGCTCGGAGCAAGGATGGCGCGCGTGCTCGGATCCGTCGCGCGCGACCGCGGAGCCTTGCTCGTCGGTACGGACCTGCCGTCGTTGCCGCATGCGGCCCTGTCGCGGCTGTATGCGCTGCTGCAACGGCATCCGCTGGTCCTGGGGCCGTCGCTAGACGGAGGCTACTACGCGGTCGGAGTGCGCGGCGAAGTGCCGCCGATCTTCACGGGTATCCGGTGGGGCTCCGCGCGCGTATTTACCGAGACCGTCAAGCGTATCAAATTCGCAAAGCGGCGACTGGCGATCGGTCCGGTCTGGCACGATGTCGACCGCTGGCCTGATCTAGTACTCCTGTGCGGATATCTTCGGAGTTTTGAGGCAAGTGCAAGCCGTCCCCGCTATCATCCCTGTCCCGCGACCGCCCGCGTTCTGAAGCGTCTTGGACTGCTACCCCGGCGCCGGTAGAGTACGCCAGAGACCGCGTTTTTATCGATGATCGAACTTACCCTTTACACGCGCCGCGACTGCGAGTTGTGCCGCGAAATGGAAGACCAATTGGAAAAGGAACTACCGCGATTTGTCGCGGAACTCCGGCGCATCGAGATCGACGGCGACGCTGCTCTGGAAGCGAGCTACGGACAGGAAGTACCGGTGCTTTTTGTTAACGGTCGCAAGGCGTTCAAATTTCGATGCAGCACGCGCGATCTACGCAAACGTCTGTCCCGGGAGGTCTCTCGCTGATGGCGCGGCGAGTGAACAACGTGCTGGTGGTGCTGGTGACGTGCGCGAACGAAGAGCAAGGCGCGTCGATTGCGCGTTCACTGGTTGGTGAGCGCCTGGCAGCTTGCGTCAACCTGGTCGGTGGCATTCGCTCCATCTATCGGTGGCGCGACAAGCTCGAAGATGATCGGGAGACTCTTCTGCTGGTCAAGACGCGAACTCAGTTGCTGGCCCGGGTGGAACGGCGAGTGCGGGAACTGCACACCTACCAAGTTCCCGAGGTTGTGGCCCTGCCCCTGTCCGCAGGCTCCAAGCCATATTTGGATTGGCTGTTCGAGGCGACCGCGGCCCGCGGTCGCAGCAAGGCACGGAAACCATGATCCGAATGGCTATTTCCGGCACCGGCGCGATCGCCGAACGCGCGCATATTCCTGCGTTGCAGAGCGTCGCCGGCATCCAGATTGTGGCCTTGCAAAGCCGGACTGCGGAGAAAGCACAACGGGTCGCAGCACGCCTGTGGCGCAGCGGGGCGACCCCTCCGGCGATCTACACGGACTTCGCGCAAATGCTAGGGCGCGAACGGCCCGATGCGGTAGGTATCTTCACCCCAAACTACCTGCACTGTGATTACGCCCTGCAGGCCTTCGCCCGCGGCGCCCACGTGCTGTGCGAGAAGCCAATGGCGCCTACCGCCCCCGCCGCGCACCGCATGGTCGATGCCGCCACACGCGCGAGCCGGGTTCTGATGGTCACGATGCAGCGGCGCTACGGCGGATTCGAAGCGGCCGTGCAACGCGCCCTGCGCATGGGCGCGATCGGAACACCCAACTTTATTCGGGCACGGCTGTCACATGGCGGCCCTGAAGGCTGGGCTCCAGGCCAGGGATGGTTCGTAGATCCAAAACAGGCGGGGGGTGGCGCCGCTCTGGACCTTGGGGTTCACGTGGTGGACCTCGCGCTCTGGTACCTGGGTGAAATAGCGGCGGTAAGTGGATACACCGCAACGATAAGCAAGCCGATCGATGTCGACGACACGGCGGTAATGCTGCTGCGCTTCCGCAGCGGCGCACTCGGGGTAATCGAGGCGAGCTGGGCAAGCCAGCCCGGTCTTTCCGGACTTGAGATCTACGCAAGCGCGGGGCGGGTGATAATGGGTTACCCGCGCAACGAGCTTTCCGTAGTTCGCGCTGACGGAACCGCGGTGCCCGGTTACTCTCGCGAGGAGCTCGCTGCGCAATTCGATGCGCACGACCCGCTGGCGCCGTTTCGCGCGCTCGCGCAAAATTTCGCCGATGCGATCGACGGCCGCGCTGTACCCACCCCCAACGGGCTCGACGGGCTTCGGGCGGTTGAAGTGATCGATGCGTGTTATCGGTCGTCGCGGAGCGGACGGCACATCGACCTTCCGCTGGAAGGAACCTGATCGTGCAGAGAGCCAGCTGAAATGTTTCGACCGTCGATCAAGAAGATGGACCCCTACACTCCGGGCGAGCAGCCGGGTCCCCGCGAACGCCTCATCAAGCTCAATACCAACGAGAATCCGTATCCACCGTCGCCCCGGGTCCGGCGGGCGGTCGGTCAAGCCGCCAACGCCACGCTACGGCTCTATCCGGCGCCGCGCGCCGATGAGTTCATCGCTTGCGCCGCAAAGCTCTACAAGGTGCCGAGCGAAATGATCCTAGCCGGTAACGGGTCGGACGAACTGCTGGCGATGCTCTTCCGTGCCACCCTTGACCGCGGCGATACGGTTGCCTACCCAACGCCGACCTATTCCCTGTACGACACGCTGGCCGCGGTCCAGGAAGCCAAGGTCCTGCACTTCCCCTTCGGGCGCGACTTCAGAGTCCCGATTGAGGCACTCGGCCGCGCGCGGGCCCAGCTTACCATTATCTGTAACCCCAACTCGCCCTCTGGGACCATGACCCCGGTGCGCGGATTGGCGATTCTGGCCCGAAAACTTCGTGGACGGCTGCTGGTAATCGATGAAGCGTACGTCGACTTTGCCAGCGACAACGCGCTGCGCCTCCTCAAGAATCATCGCAACGTAGTCGTACTGCGCACGCTGTCCAAGGCTTACTCGCTGGCCGGAATGCGTCTGGGACTTGCATTCGCGCACCGCGCGACCATCCAGGCGCTGCTCAAGGTGAAAGATTCCTACAATCTGGGCCGCATCGCACTGGCGGGGGGTGCGGCGGCGCTCTCCGATTCGGCTTGGATGCGGCGTAACGTGGAACGGGTGAAGAAGACTCGCGCGACAGTCGAGGTGCGACTACGCAAGATGGGCTTCGAGGTGCCGCCGTCGGAGTCGAATTTCATATTAGCTCGAATGCCGGGCCACGACCTAAGCGGCGTGACGCGCGGACTGCGCCGTGCGGGAATTCTGGTTAGATATTTTTCGATACCTTCGCTGCGTGATGCGATGCGCATTTCGATTGGCACCCCCGCGGAGATGGCCGCCTTGCTCCGCGCGCTCGGTCCTCTGGTTCGTGCGGAATTTGGCGAGGCTTGCCGTCGGAGTGCGTGATGGGTCGGATAGCCAGTCTGTTCAGCGGCTTTCGGCGGCCGCGAAAATCGCCGCCCAGCGAACCGGAGGAAGCGCGCGCCGCGGTGTCGTGGGTGGTTGCCGGACTCGGCAATCCGGGAAAGGAATACGCCGGCTCGCGGCACAACACCGGGTACTTGGTCCTTGATCGGATCGCACAGGCACAGCACGTTCAATTGGGTCGCCGTCGCTTTCAGGGGGCTACCGGCGAGGCGGAAATCTCGGGCCAGCGCGTGCTGCTGGTGAAGCCTGAGACCTACTACAACCGATCCGGTGACTGTATTTCGTCACTGCTTGGCTATTTCAAAGTCCCGCCCGAGCGTCTCATCGTAGTTCACGATGAACTCGACCTTAAGCCCGGAGATATCCGGATCAAGTCAGGCGGGGGAGACGCTGGAAACAACGGGGTCCGTTCAGTAGTGGAGTCGCTCGGGACCCCCGATTTCATCCGGGTGCGGATAGGAATCGGCAAGCCGCCTCCCGGCGACGCGGACCATCGCCACATCTTGGAGCCGGTTCGTCGTGCGGGCGCGGGCGATTCCGATTCAGTCCTCGACCGCGCGGCGCAGGCGGTGGAGGCGATAGTTACGCAGGGACTCGCGCGCGCGATGGGACAGTACAATCAGCGCGCCGAACCCTAGCGGAACGGCGACTGGTGAGGTGAGGACTTTCCCGGACACCCTAGGTTTCCGCTACGCTTGGGATTTGTGAGGTGAACGGTGAGCGCACGGGGAGAGCAGCAGGGTATGAGCGTGGAGGAAAGAGCGGCGGTGCTCGCGCGGGGCAGCGTCGAAGTCATTTCGCAGAGCGAGTTGGAGGCAAAACTGAAGCTAGGGCACCCGCTGAGAATCAAGCTGGGGATGGACCCAACCGCGCCCGACCTGCATCTTGGCCATTCGGTAGTCCTCAAAAAGCTCCGCGATTTCCAGCGCGACGGCCACACGGTCGTATTTCTGGTCGGTGACTTTACGGCAATGATCGGCGATCCGACCGGTCGCTCCGAGACCCGCAAGCCGCTGACGCGCGAGCAGATTTCCGCGAACGCTGAAACCTACCGCGGGCAGGTCTTCAAGATCCTCGATCCGAAAGGGACCGAAGTCCGCTTCAACAGCGAGTGGATGGATGCCCTGGGGGTTCGCGATCTGATCAAGATTGCGGCGCGGCTCAGCGTGGCGCGCATGCTGGAGCGCGACGATTTCGAAAAACGTATGGCGGCTGGGGACCCGCTGTTTCTCCACGAGCTGCTGTACCCGTTGATCCAAGGTTACGATTCGGTAGCTCTGGAAGCCGACGTCGAACTGGGAGGCACCGATCAAAAGTTCAATCTGCTCGTGGGCCGCGACCTGCAGCGTGCGATGGGACAGGCCCCGCAGGTCGTCATGACGATGCCCTTGCTGGAAGGACTCGACGGCACACGCAAAATGTCCAAGTCCTATGGCAACTTCGTCGGGCTTACCGACGCGCCGGAAGAGATGTACGGCAAGCTGATGTCGGTACCCGATCCGCTGATGATCAAGTATTACGAGTTGCTGACCGACCAGGCGCCCGCGGAGCTGGCGCGCATTCGCTCCGGCGCGATTCACCCGATGGAAGCGAAGAAGCGACTCGCCTCACGCATCGTCAGCGAATATTACGAGGCGCAGGCGGCGGGGGCCGCGCAACGGTACTTCGAGTCCAAGCATCAGCGCCGCGAGGTTCCCGACAACGCGCCGGTGTTCCGACTCGAACGCGACATGTGGATCTGCGAATTGATGAAACAGATCCGCTTTGCGCCTTCCACCAACGAGGCGCGCCGCCTGATTGGGCAGGGTGCGGTGCGCGTCGACGGCGAGGTGGTCAACGACGTCAACTTCCGGATTCTTCCCGGCACTCACAAAGTGCTCGAGGTAGGCAAACGCCGGGTAGCGCGGATCGCGAAGTAGCGTCGCTACCCGCGAACAGCCCGTCTGCAAACCTAGGAGTCCTTTTTTTCTGCCTCGGCGACCGCCTCGCGGAGTTTTTTCATGGTGCGGTCGAGCGCCTTTAGATAGCGTTGCTTCGTCCAGGTTTCCTTGGTGCGCATTTTGAGCCATCCCAGCTTGACTGCGTCGGGCTTGTTTCCCATTTCACCAGTCGAAACCTCGATAACGGCGCGTTCCTCGGGACCAAGGGTAGCGAGCACTTCACGTTTGAGGCCTTGCAGGAATCCGGCTTTGAGGTCGATGTCGATCTTCATGGCTTGATATCACCAGCGTAGATCACTCCTGCATCACCGCTCAACTAACTTGTACCAGGCCGGGCGCGGGCCACTCGGCGCCGGCAGGAAGAATGCCGATGGAATATTTCAGGAAGCCGACCGGGATCTTGAGTCCTGTGTACACGTGGAACGGTGCGCAAATGCGCGAGGTGATGTGCTCGGAGGAGGCCGGGGCTTTCATGGGTGCTTACAATCAGGCGCAGTGGCCCAAGACTCGATGGCGGTGCGTAGTCAGTTTCTGACCGGCGTGGGCATATCTGAGGCGAAGGGACGCTAGCCCGCTTGAAATAATGCGCCGGTGATTGCGTACACTGCAAGGATGTGTTAACCGACAATAGGTTAGCGGCCGGAACGATCGAACGAGAGCGAGTGTGCGCTCGGCCGCTCCCAATTGGGCGAAGCTGAAGAGGGGCCTTCGCCCATTTTCTTCTGGGCGTCAAGCCCGGAGGCGTTTTTAGTCCGCCATCGAAGTCGCACGGCGTAGGCTAGCTATGCGAGGGGTCGGGCAGCTTCGGCTTCTGGCAGCCGCCGCCCGCGGCGCAATTCAGTCCGGCGCCGATGTAGATGAGTGCAGCCTTGATGGGAAAGAACGTGTAGTTGAGAGGCGTCTCAATCGGGTCGAACGTCGAGGGCGGTTGATTACGAGCCTGAACTTCGGCCTGGGCTTTCTCGGGTGCCTCTATCTGCTGGATCGAAGCTACCCGATCATTGGAGCCGAATACCGCTACCTTTCCCGAGTCCAGCCAGACGTAGCGAAGCACGGTGGCACCCGAGTGGTCTGGATCCGGGACGGAATCCTTGAGATCCGGCGGTCCCATGGCCTGCACTGTCTCGTCGGCGGTCATACCGGCGGTTAGCGACGCATGGTTGCTCGCTGTGGAGCAGGACGCGATCGCAAGCGCCAGCAACAGGGCCGAGGCGCTCGCGGCGAAACGACGTGCAGACATAGCAAGATTCTCCCGAGCGGTCCCAAATCACGTAACATACCCCCTCGATCACGGCAATCGCGCGATTTGGGAATGACATCGCGCGATGTGGAAACGGTGGACCGAGACCTCGACAGGCTGTTCGTGTACGGCGCCTTGCTCGATGCAAAACTGCGAGGCCGCCTGCTCGGTCGCGAGCTCCGCAGCGAGCCGGCGCGGCTTCCGGGATACTACAGGGGGCGCACGCAATACTTTTTCGTCGCTCGTCGTGTGGGCGCCAGCGTGCCAGGCGAAATCCTGTCCGAGCTTCTGCCCCACGATTTTGCGGTCCTCGACCGGTACGAAGCCGTGCCCCGTCTGTATACGCGCCAACGCGCGCAGGTACAGACCGCAATCGAGGAACGGGTCAGCTGCTGGATCTATCTACCGACCGGATGGGAAAGGCGCTGACTTAATCTTCGGTCACTTCGCTTCCGCCGGCGGAGCGGCCTTGGACTCGGGTCGTTTGATGCCAAACTTGTCGAGCCGGTACTGAAGGGTGCGGTAGCTCATGCTCAGCATCTTGCACGCTTTGGCGATGACCCAATCGCTCTTATCCATTGCCTGCAGGATTAATTCGCGTTCGAAGTTCTCGAAATTGATTCCCTCCGAAGGAATCTCGAATTTATCGCTCCGCGGCCCGCGTTCACCGGCCTTTGCCAGAGTCTTGCGGGCCAGCACCTCCTGGGGAAGGTCGCGTGGGGTAATGGTGTCGCCCTCACATAGCAGGATCGCACGCTCGATGGCGGATTCCAGTTGCCGCACGTTCCCCGGCCACGAGTAGTCGAGCAGTATCTCCATTGCCTCGCGGCTGATTTCCTTGACCCGGCCCTCGGCCGAATGACCGAATTTCGCCAGCGCGTGATTAGCCAGCAGCGGGATGTCTCCCTGCCGTTCGCGCAAGGGGGGAACCGTGATAGTCACGACGTTCACACGATAGTAGAGATCCTCGCGAAAGCGGCTCTCCGCGACCTCCTCGGCAAGGTTCTTGTTGGTAGCGGTAACCAGACGAACATCAACTCGAAACGATTCATTACCACCTACGCGGCGAATCTCCTTTTCCTGCAGGACCCGCAGAATCTTGGCCTGCAGCCCTTGCGGAAGATCGGCGATTTCGTCGAGGAACAGAGTCGATGCGTTGGCGCTTTCAAATAGGCCTATCTTGCGCTCGGTCGCTCCCGTAAAGGCGCCCCGTTCATGGCCGAAAAGCTCGTTTTCGATGAGGTTGTCGGGAATCGCTGAGCAATTGATCGCAATGAACGGCCGCGCGGCGCGCGGGGAGTTGCGATGGATCGCTCGGGCCACCAGTTCCTTGCCGGTGCCGCTGTCGCCCTGAACGAGCACGGTGCTGTTGGAGGGTGCCACCTTGCGCACCATTCGGATGACCTCCTGGATCGCGGGATCCTGTCCGACGATGCCTTCGAGCTCGAACTTCCCTTCGAGGCGGCGCTTCAGCAGTTGGTTCTCTTGCTGCAGGTTTGAGAGTTCCGCCGCCTTGGCCACCGTCATCACGAGCGTTTCCCGATCAGTCGGTTTGGTCAGATAGTAGAACGCGCCGTTTTTCATGGCCTGAACCGCGCTCTCGATAGTTCCGTGCGCGGTCAGAACGACCACCTGGCAGGAAGGGTAGGCGGTGCGCACTTTGTCGAGCAGTTCCTCGCCCGACATACCGGGCATCATCAGGTCGGTCAGCACCACGTCGAAGCGGGTGGGACCCAGCAGCTCCATCGCGCGCTTGCCGGTCGCGGCTTGTTCAACCGAGAAACCCTCGTCGCGCAGAGTTTCAGTGGTTATTTCGCGTTCCAGGTCGTTGTCTTCAACGACCAGCACCGATGACTGGTTCATGCGTGTCTTTCCATCCCGGTCTGCGGAAAAGTGAAGGTAACTGCGGTTCCAGGTCCGGTTGGGTTGGGACCTATGTCGATGGTACCACCGTGGCCTTCGACGATCGCCTTGGACAGGAATAGGCCCAACCCGATGCCCTCGCGCTTGGTAGTAAAAAACGGCTCGAAAACGTGCACTGCCGCATCCGGATCGATTCCCGCTCCGGTGTCGCAGAACCTAATTACGAATCGCTCGTTCTCGCGGCTAAAGGTGATCCTCATGGTGCCGCCGTCGGGCATTGCCTGCACCGCATTGGCGACCACGTTCATGAAGCAGGTGCGGAGTTTCTCCGCGTCGACGTTAAGCACGGTCGCAACGCTATCCGCGTCTTCCAGCACCTCGATACCCTGGCTTTTCATCTTGGATTCGGAAATCGCCAGCACCCCGTCCACCAGCTGCTTGACGTCTGTCGAGGCGGGACGGATCTCGATCGGCCTGCCGTAATGTAAAAAGCTTTGCACCAGCTCGCTCATGCGGCGAACCTCGTCTTTCATGAGCATGACCTGGCGCACAAAATTGTCCGAATCCTGAGCGAGCTGACGCGTGTAACGAGTCCGCAGCTGGTCAAGCGCCAGACTGATGAAGTTGAGAGGATTCTTTATCTCGTGTGCCAAGCCCCCGGCGAGTTGGCCCAGCGCCGCGAACCGCTCGAGCCGGTTGAGCTCATGCTCACGCTCGCGCGCCCGGCGCAGCTGCTGAACCATCTCGTTGAAGCTTCGGGTGAGGAGGCCGATTTCATCGCGGCGGTTGGCCTCCGGCACCGGCGCGAGGCCGCGCGCTGCGATATTCTGGGCCGCGTCGGCGACTGCATGGATTGGTTTCACGTAGCGGTCCGCCAGGATGTAAGCGAACACCAATCCGATGGTAAAAATGACGAAGGCCGCAGCGATCTGATGGATCCAATTTACGACCAGCGGCTGCGCGGAATCGCCGAAGTCCGCCACGACCTGCACGTAGCCGAGCAAATGATCTTCGACTTCGATCGGAATCAGATAAACGGTGGTTTCCCGGGCCGCTGGACCTAGTCGGGCCCCCGGGATGGTCAGGATGTCGGCACCTTGCTTCAACTCCTGGGCGACTACGTTGTCCTCAGAATGGGGCACCAGGGCGGCGCCGATGAGCTGTGGATTGGAGCTGTTGATGATGAGCTTCTGCGATGACGCGATGGAGACTTCCAGGCCCTGGCTATTGAGGCTGCGGACGTAGTTTTGCAGGCGATCCCGATCGGTGTTGCCGACCGCTGTCAACTCCTGCACCCCGATGTGTATCGCGCGAGCAAGGTTTTTAACTTGCTGCTGCGTGGTTTCGACAATCGCGGCCTGGGTGCCGAGACTCACCCAGAGCTCGGCGCCGAGGGTGAGGGCCAGCAGCAGCACCATCAGGAGTATCAGCTTCGCCTTGAGATTAAGCGGCGGGAATTTGAGTTGCATTTCAGGCGACCGTCGCCGGACTAGGGCCGGCGAACTTCAGGTCCCTAAAGAATTGGTTTCTTCCACTCGGGTCAGGTTTTCTGCGCGCTGGTGCGCGTGTACAGAAGGCGCATTCCATAAATTGCCAACGACAGAACCGCCACGACCCAGAGCAGGCGTTCGAACCCGCCGAGGTAGTGGATGACGACCTCGAGCTGCCCGCCGAACAGATATCCTATCGACACGACAACCGGAACCGAAATTATCGCGCCCAGCAGATCATAAGCCAGAAATCGCAGCGGGGTTACCCCAAAGGATCCGGCGGTCAGGTAGATCAACGCCCGGAGTCCGGCCAGAAAGCGCGCGTAGAATATGGCGCGATGACCGTGGCGGCGCATGAAAGCCCGGATCCGATCGATCTGCGCCTTGGAGCCGGGGCGATTGAGTCCGAAGTAGCGCACCAGCCCAGTACCGAAACGGCGGCCCAGAAAAAACAGCGAGTTGTCGCCAGCGACCACCCCGAGCAGCGCTACCGCCAGGGTTATGGGGTAACGAATGACTCCGCGGTGGACCAGGAATCCGCCGGCCAGCAGCGCGATATCTTCCGGCATCGGCAATCCCATGCCACACAGCAGCAGGATCACGAACAGCCCCAGGTACGTGAAATGTTCGATGTAACCGGAGACGATGCCTACCAAGCGTCAGTCTCCACTGGCATATCTGGCGCGGATTGCATCGCGTATCTGCTCGACCGGCGTGCCTTGTTGTGTCAACTGCGCCGCCATCCGCGCCTCGCCCACGCAAATGCCGCAAGTGCTGCCGTGCTTGTCGCGATAACAATCGAGCAGGCTCTTGTGCCCTTCGCTCTTGTCGCAGCCACAGTAACAATGAAGCTGCGCAAGCAAGCCGGGGTTTTGCCGCGCTATCTGGTAAGCCTCGCGTACCTCGCCCTTGAACAGGTTAGGATCGAGGGTCAGGCGCAGATTCGACGCCGGATCACTCCCGGTCGCCGCCTGCCCAATCGTGTCTGCGAAGCCGCCGGGGGCCCCAAACCACACGTATGCGCCCGCCGCCATCAGGATGAGGGTGGCGATTACCGCAAGCGTCCCTTTGGTGCCCATCAAGTGCTCCACGACTACTATAGCATTTCAATCATCTGGAGAGTTTGCCGGGCGAAGGTGTACAGGGCGGCCGGACGATGAGGGCCGCGGCGGGTCTCGCGGAGCGGGCGCAACAGATCCATCGCTAAAATTCGCCGCCGGAAATTGCGGCGATCGATGGGTCGGTCGAGAATTCGAGCATAGAGCTCCTCCAACTCCGCAAAGGTGAACATCCGGGGCAGCAGGGTATAGGCGATGTTGCTGTACTCGAGTTTCGACTTAAGGCGCCGGAGCGCGTAGGTGGCCATCAGCGCGTGGTCGTAGGCCAGCGGGGGCAACTTGAAAAGTTCGAACCACCCCCCGGCCGCGTATTTGGGCGAAGGCCCGCTCACCCGCTCCGGGTCGGCAATCAGCGCCATGTAGGCGACCGACACCACGTGCGCGTCGGGATCGCGCGAGGGATCTCCGAAACTGAAGAGTTGTTCGAAGTAGCACTGGCCAAGTCCGGTCGAGGTCCGCAATTCCCGCCGCGCGGCGTCGTCGAGCAGTTCGCCGCGCCTTACCAGCCCGCCCGGGAAGGCCCATTTTCCGCGCGCCGGACCGCGCGCAAGTTGGACCAGGTAGGTTTTAAGCTGCCGCTCGCGGACCGCAAACAGCACGGTATCGACGGCTACGCGGGGGCGTTCGAAGCGATCCGCGGACTGTGCCGCGCCGTGGTCGGCTGCCGCTGCCGAGTTGCTCAGGCGCTCAACTCGAGCATCCGCTCCAGCGCCCTCCGCGCCCCCTCGCGTACGTCGTCGGGAAGGTTGATTTCGTAGCGAAGATTGCGGAGCGAATCGAGGGTGCCGTCGAGAGTGATCATCTTCATGAAGCGGCATAGTTTGCACGCCTTGTAGAAGTGCTTTTCGGGTATCTCCATGAGCAGGCGATCGGACAGGCCACATTCGGTAACCACCAAAAATTTGTCGGCCTCGCTGGTACGCGCATAGTTGACCATGGCGCTGGTCGAGAGCACCGCGTCGGCCAGCGCGAGCACGTCCTTGCGGCACTCCGGATGGGCTATCACCTTGATGCCTGGGATCGAGGTCTTGACCTTGTTTACTTCCGCCGGCGTTATCTGATGGTGGACGTAGCAGTTACCATCCCATGAAATTATTCGTTTGCGGGTGTTCTCCTGTACATAGTTAGCCAGATTCTGATCGGGGACGAACAGCACGTTTTCGGAGTCGATGGCGTTGACCACCTTGACTGCGTTGGCCGAGGTGCAGCAGGCATCGCAAAGCGCCTTGACGTCGGCGGTGCAGTTCACGTACGCCACGACCTTGAGGTCGGGATAGATTTGCTTCAGTTCCGCCTTGCGTTCGGCCAGGGCTTCTGCAGTGACCGCATCCGCCAGCGAACATCCCGCTCTCAGGTCGGGAATCAGCACGGTGCGCCCGGGATTCACGACCTTGGCGGTCTCGGCCATGAAATAGACTCCGCAGAACACGATCACGTCGGCGTCGCGGACCTCTTTGGCCTTGCGGGCCAACTCCAGCGAATCGCCGACAAAATCCGCGACCTCAAAGATTTCCGGCCGCTGATAGTTGTGCGCAAGCACGATGGCCTTGCGCTCCTCCTTGAGGCGCAGAATCTCGGCGATCTGCTCGGCGTACCGCTCGCAAGCCTCGAGCCCGTAGCCACTCTGGTCAAGCGGCGCGAGCTTGTCATGAAGCGCGCGCGCCGAAATAGGGGAGTGTGTGGGTGCGTTCAATGGCAAATCCTTGTGTGCCCCGGATTCCAACGCCTCCGCAGATTCCACCGCCGACCGGGTACTTTGCGTCAATTTGACACTTACTCTAGTCAGCCGCGCTCCGGCACGCAACCGGCGTCGGCCGTTCAGCCTTACGCAAAGCGAGCCGGGCGCGTCTTCTCACCAAGGAACGCAATTGGCGCTGTGTCCCGAGCCTCTGCTAAACCGAAGCACGGACCCGAGGGTTGGCATGGCACTCGGGCGGAGTTAAACCGATGGATGAAGTTCTGGACAAGCAGGTAATCGAGGCGGTGCGCCGGTTTGTGGAACGCGACGTCATGCCGGTGGCAAGCGAACTGGAGCATCGCGATGAGTACCCGCAGGAGCTGGTCGACAAAATGAAGGGGTTGGGTCTTTTTGGCGCCACCATCCCGGCCGCCCATGGTGGCCTCGGCCTTTCATTCAGCACCTACGCACGAGTCATGGAGGAGCTCTCGCGCGGATGGATGAGCCTGGCGGGCGTGATCAACAGCCATCTGATCATGGCCTACATGATTGTCCATCACGGCACCGAGGCGCAGAAGCAATACTTTTTACCGGCGATGGCTTCCGGCGAGAAGCGGGGCGGGCTGGCTTTGACGGAGCCGCACGCCGGCAGCGACGTGCAATCGATCCGCAGTACCGCGGTCCGTCGGGGCGACGACTATTTTCTCTCGGGCAGCAAAATGTTCATTACCAATGCCCGTCACGGAACCATGCTAGCGGTTGCAGCCAAAACCAATCCGAAAGCCGAGCCGGCCTATGCCGGAATCAGCATGTTTGCGGTCGAGAAGAACGCAAACGGGCCGACGGTCAGCCGCAACCTCAAGAAGCTCGGCTACAAAGGAATCGATACCTGCGAAGTTCTGCTCGAGGACTTTGCGGTGCCGGCCACGAGCCTGATCGGCGGCATCGAAGGGCAGGGCTTCAAGCAGGTGATGAGTGCGCTGGAAGTGGGAAGGATCAACGTCGCGGCACGCGCGGTCGGAGTCGCGCAGGCCGCCTTTGAAAGCGCAATCCATTACGCGCAGCAGCGGACCGCCTTTGGCAAACCGATCGCGCAACATCAGGCCGTGCAGTTGATGCTCGCCGACATGGGCACCCGCCTCGAAGCCGCGCGTCTGTTGGTAATCAGCGCTGCAGGAAAGAAAGATGCGGGCGAACGGTGCGACGTCGAGGCCGGAATGGCCAAGCTCTTCGCCTCGGAAGCGTGTGCCAAGATCGCACTCGACGCGATGCGCGTGCTGGCCGGTTACGGCTTCACGCAAGAGTTCCCAGTAGAGCGGTTTTACCGGGACGCCCCGCTGATGATGATCGGTGAAGGGACCAACGAAATCCAGTCGCTGGTGATCGCTCGAGGGCTCCTGGCCCGATATTCAATCTGACCAGGAAGTGCGCTGAGACCCGCCGGGGCGTAACTCGGAACGCGGGTCGCCGGTCAGCCGCCGCTACGAGGCTTGCGGGGTGACCGGCTGTCCATCATGGAGCTGCGCCGGGGGCACTACGATCACGCTTTCGCCCCCGCTCAAGCCCTGCAGGACCTGGACACCGTCCTGGTATTCGCGCCCCAGCGACACTTCCATCCGGTGCGCGGTGTCCGCACGCACGACCCACACGTACTTCTGGTTGCCCTCCTCGACGACGGCCTTCTGGGGAACCAGGACGAGCGCCGGCGCTTCTTCTTTAACTGCGGACCCGCCGAGAAATGAAATCTTGGCACTCATCTCGGGTTTGATAATGGCGAGGTCAGGGGTGAGGATATGAACCTCGACCTTGACGGTACCTTTCTGGCGGTCCGCTTCCGGATAGATCTTCACGACCCGTGCGTCGAATGAGCGATCCGGATACGCATCGAGGATCACGCTCGCCGACATCCCCATGGTGACCTTGGCGATGTCGCTCTCGTTGATATCGACCTCCGCGCGCATGTCCTCGGTGTCGGCGATCTGGGCGATGTCGGTGACGCCGCCGCCGGCATTCGCACCACTAGCGTAGGTGATCATGTCGCCCACTTCGTGAATCTTGGTCAGCACCAGACCGTTGATCGGTGAGCGAATGACGCACTGATCGACCAGGTATTTGTAGAAATCGATCCCGCTCTGGTCTTTTTTGAACGCGGCCTGCGCCTCGTTGAGCTTGTTTTCGGCCATATCGAGCTGGTCACGGGTCGCGACGCCGGCCTTGAACAGCTCGCGCTGCCGGTCCGCCTGTGCTGCATACAGTTTGATATCTGCCTCGGCGAGGTCGCGATCGGCCATCGCCTGTCGCAGCTGTGCCTGATAGTCGCCGTCGTCGATGCGCGCCAGGATGTCACCCTTCTTGATGTGCTGGCCTTCCTCGATCGGCTCGGCAACAATCTGGCCGAGTTGCTTGGTTCCAACCGTGATGTACTTGTGCTGGGTGACGATATACCCGGAACCGGTCAGCAGGGTTCCTGGCTCTCCCGCCTGTTTGATGGTGACGAGCGCGGTTTGCACCTCGGGCGGGCGTCCAAGCGTACGCGCGTAGACCTGGTAACCGATCGCGGCGCAACCCGCGATGACCACCAGCGCCACGAGCGCGGGAACCAGACGGCCAGGGCGCGTCTCGGCCTTGCGCGCGATGCGGAGCGATTCGAGCTCGCGAATGCTTGAAGACGGGCGAGGTGATGACGGTTCAGTGCTCATTGCGCTCAACCCTTCCTTAACGCCTCGACAACCTGCATTTTCATAGCTTGGCGCGCGGGAAGCCAGCCGCCCAGTACACCCATTACGGCCGCAAATAACAGGGCCTGCAACACCACCGCCGGCGTCACCCGAAACGCGAACGCCATGGTAGAGAAGGTCACGAAATTGCCGAAGCTGGTCGAAAAACCATCGATCGGTAAGGCCAGGATCACGCCGAGCGCCCCGGCTGCCACCGCGAGCGCCAGCGATTCCAGCATGAACGATCCCAGCACCGCGCCGGGTCTGAATCCCAGCGCGCGCAGAGTACCAATCTCGGTGGTGCGCGCGGAAACCGCCGCGTACATGGTATTCATGGCCGCAAACACCGCTCCGATCCCCATGATGATCGCGACGATCATGCCCAGTGCGCGCAGCTGATTGGCCACCACCGACTGGTCCTTGTAGTAGTCGGTCTCGGTCTGCGCCTGCAGGTTGATGCGCGGATCGTCGGCGATCCTGCGGATCAGTGCGTCGATCTCGGTGCCCGGCAGCATCTTGAGGCGGGCGCACGCGTAATAGGCACCGCGCTGAGTGTCGTCCTGGACGTTGTGGATGTCGGCCCACACCTCCGACTCGAACGAGCTTCCCCCCGCGTCGAAAATTCCCACCACCTTCCAGTTGCCGCGCCCAAAGTGCATCGTCGACCCGACGCTGGTATTCGCATAGCGTCCGACCAGCGCTTTGCCCACGATTACCTCGTTGAGTGCCGGCTTGAACATGCGACCCTCAATCAGGTGTACGTTTTGATGTACCTGCAGGGCGACCGGAAGCACCCCGCGTACGACGACGTTGTCGCTGGCCCCACCGGACCGCT
Source organism: Candidatus Binataceae bacterium (assembly GCA_036495685.1). Taxonomy (NCBI): domain Bacteria; phylum Candidatus Binatota; class Binatia (SeqCode); order Binatales (SeqCode); family Binataceae (SeqCode); species Binataceae bacterium (SeqCode). The sequence goes on from DASXMJ010000191.1 coordinate 73,559, forward strand.
GCATGAGCACCTGCACCGGGAGCTCCGGCGAGGCGAGTGGGTTGCCGTCGGCATCGCGCTTGATCTGGGGAAGAAATTTCAGTGCATCGAATTGATCGAGCTGGACGGCCGAGGAGGTCTCGGTGGTCGAGCCCTTGCGTACCACCACCACATTGTCGGGCGATCCGGTATCGCTGATCGCGGATCCCAGGCCGGCCACCATCGCCATCACTATCACGAACACCGCGACCACCAGCGCGATTCCGCCCGCGGTCATCGCCGTGGATACGCGCCGCACCAGCAGACTCCGGATGTTGTACTTGAGCGGGATCGCCATGGTCACGCAACCAGCCTTAAAGCATCGACGATGTTCTGCCGCGCGGCGGAGCGTGCCGGGAACCACGCGCTCAGCAGCCCGATGAGACAGGCCGCACCGAGCGCCTCCACGACCACGATGGGAGGCATCTGCAGGTTACTGATCCCGATCGCGGGAGAGCCGACCGCGAACACTCGCAGAATGATATACGCGCTCGCGCAACCGAGAATTCCGCCGCTTAAGCCGATAATCAGCGACTCGCCTAGCAACAGCCCCAGGATGGTGCCGGAGCGAAAACCGATTGAGCGCATGACTGCGATTTCGCTGCGTCGCTCGCGAATCGACATTGCAGCGGTATTGGCCGCGACCAGTCCGATCGTGAGGACAACGATGAGGCCGAGAATTTCCGCCAGTTCGAAAAAGGCCCGATAGCCCTGTGTGAACGAGCCCATGAAGGCCGCTTCGGATTCACTGCGGGTTTCCGCCATGGAATTGGCGAACTGCTCGTCGACGGAGGCGATGATTTGCGGGATATTCTCTGACTTATCCGCGCGGACCCAAAACATGCTTACAAACCCGGGGCGCCCGGCGGCTTCTTCCAAGTAGTCACGCCGGAACAGGAGAAAATTCGGCGGCGCCTTGTCGTTCATCACCCCGACGATGTTGAGCGTTACGTTGAACGGATAGACGGTTCCTCTGAGTTGAATCTGCTGACCGACGTGCAGCCCGAAGCGCTTCATGGTCCCGCCCGACACCAGGCACGCGGTGCGCAAGCGTTTGAAATCATCGAACGACGCCTTGGAAATTCCCCAGTCGTCCCACATGAGATCGACCTGGTCGGGATCGACTGCCAAGTTCGGGAATTGGTCATTGACCTCGTGGTAGATTCCGCCAAACCAGCTTTCCGGGACGACCGCGATAACGTGCGGTGTCGCCGCGATGCGCTGCTTGTAGGCCTCGGGCATCGAGTAGGTGACCCCAGCCTTGTTGTGAACCGCAAGCCGCAACGACGATGCGCGATCGGCGAGAATCTGGCGCGCCAGGGTTGGGAAACTAACCAGCGCAGAGAAGATGAACAACGACACTGCGATTGAGAATACCGTCAAAAACGTCCGCCGCTTGCTACGCAGCAGATTCTTGAAGACCAGCATCGTGAACTTCATCGCGCTTCCCTCCGCCGCCCCTACGCGCTCGCTCCCGCAGCCGCCGGCTGTGCGGCGGCCTTGCCGGGTTCGATTCCGGCCAGGATGCCTTTGTCGAGCCGATACACGGTGTCGACGTAGCGCTCGGCGCGCGGATCGTGGGTAACCATCACGATGGTCTTGTGGAACTGCCGGTTAAGTTCGGTGAGCAGGTTCAGAATTTCTTCGGCCGATTTCGCATCGAGGTCACCGGTCGGCTCGTCGGCGACCACGATGGTGGGATCGGTGACGATGGCGCGGGCGATGGCCACGCGCTGCTCCTGGCCGCCCGACAGCTGGCGCGGATAGTGATCCATACGGTCGGACAGACCAACCACTTTGAGGGCAGTCTCGACGTGTTCGCGACGTTCTGCTTTGCGCAGGTGAGTCAGCAACAGCGGAAGTTCGACGTTTTCGAAGGCAGTTAGGACCGGGATCAGATTGTAGAATTGGAACACCAGCCCGATGTGGCGGGCGCGCCACGCCGCCAGATCGCGCTCCTTCATGGAAGTAATTTCCTCGCCCCCGACCGCGACCCGACCGGAGGTCGCGTGGTCGATTCCGGCGATCAGATTCAGCATTGTGGTCTTGCCGGAACCGGACGGACCCATAATCGCGACGAAGCGTGCTTCGGGAACCTTGAGGGTCACGTCATCGAGCGCGCGAACTTCGAACTCGTCGCGTTTGTAGACGCGAGTCACGTGGTCGATGTCGATCGCGTATTTTTCGTCCATTCGCTTCTCCCTTGTGCGGTCTGCATTTATCGCGCCGGGGCCGCTCGGCGCCGGGGACGCGCTCGGCCGTTGACCGAGAGCTTGTTTTTCACTTCGTCGAAGAGGCGGGCGAAGACCTCGGCCTTCGCATGGGTGACCGCATAGCCGATTTCGATCAGCGCCTTGCGAAACACGCTCTCGCCGTGCTGTTCCATGTCGTCGGCAAGCCAGCGCAGCATCTGGGCACGCTGCAGGTCTTCCTCGTGGACCTGGGCCATGTGGGTGAGTGCGGACTGCGGATCGTGATGCGCGAAATAGATTTTCACCTGCGCCTCATCGAATACGAACACTGGTTGTGCAGGCTCGCGGAGAGTTTTTAGGAAGCGCGCGCGTCCCGCCTCGGTGATCGCGTAGACCTTGCGCGAGCGCCGGCCGTGGCGCTCGACGCGTTGCGTCACCAAGCCATCGCGCGCCAGCTTCTTGAGCGCCGGGTAAAGCGAGCCGTCGCTCACGCGATAAAAAAATCCTACCGGGTTGCGAAATCGCCGCTTCAGGTCGTAGCCGGTAGCTTCGGAATCCATCAGAAAGCCGAGAATCGGAAACTTCACGTCGATCCGCGGGGTGGTCTGCTGGACATCGCGTTGCCATGAGGATTCCTGGGCCGCGGTCGAACGCACCGGCAGCGGTGAAGTCCGTTGCAAGGTCGGCAGCGCCATAGCTCGTCTCAATAGCTCGACTTGAGATAACGAGTCAAGCTATTAAACCGAGACTTGCTCACCGGCCAGGCAGGTACATGGTGAATGCGCGCTTCCAGTTGCTCGGGCCGGTCAGGGCCGGGATGTGCCGCATCGCGCCGTGCATCTCCTCCTGCTCGGCGAGAGCAGGTTCCGTGCCGAAGACCCGGTCCCAGAACGGGCTGGTCACCCCAAAAATCGCATTCGGCCGATGAGTATGATGAGCAAGATGGCGGAGACGGAGACGGGTTTCGAGCCGATTGCGCGGGCGCACAAAATGGATTCGGTAGTGCACGGCTTCGTACCCGACGAATCCCCCCACCACTCCAAGGAAGAAAAAGGTTGCCGGACGGAAGCCGGAAAACGTAATCAGCGTAAGGGTTATGGTGAGCAGCGGCAGCCAGGCCCGGGCCGTAAACACGGCGTGGGGGTCGCGGTGGTGTACGTCGTGGAGTGGGCTGACGAAGGTCTGAAAACGATGGCTTAGCGGACCGTGGATCACGTATTCCAGCAGCGTCCAGGCGCCGAGTCCGCCCGCGAACAGAACCGCGCACCCCAGCATGCCTTTAGAGTAAGCCGCTGGCGAGGGGGCGGCAAATGCAGTCACGCGACTGCTCACGGGTGCATCCGGGGGGCTGCAGGGTGGGTCGCGCGAGGGCGGCGAATTGGTTGCCCTTAGTTCAATATTGAAGTATATCAGCAATTGAATATCGAAACGCGCAAAATCGCGTTACCGGAGTGGTCCCCATGTGGAACTCGGACAATCCTTTTCTCAACGGAAACTATGCCCCCTGGCGCGAAGAGGGTGACGCCTGCGACTTGGAGGTCGAGGGCGAAATTCCGCGCGAGCTTAGAGGAGCGCTCTACCGGATAGGGCCCAACCCGCACTTCAAGCCGGGAGGACGTTACCACTGGTTTGACGGCGACGGGATGGTGCACGGCTTCATTCTTAAGGATGGGCGCGCGGCGTACCGCAACCGCTACGTGATGACCGAGGGGCTACGCGCGGAGATGAAAGCGGGACGGGCACTGTTCGGCGGACTGCTCGAAGCGGCCAAAGAATTGCCTGCAGAGACACCTCCCTTCAAGAACGCGGCGAACACCAACATCATTGGCTATGCGAACCGGCTGCTTGCGCTGTTTGAGGCGGCACTGCCCCACGAGCTGGAGCCGCTCACGCTCGCCACGGTGGGTCTCTATAATTTCGGCGGCAAAGTCAGTGGCCCGGTCACGGCGCACCCGAAATTCGACCCGCAGAACGGCGATCTGTTATTTTTCGGCTATCAACCGTTTCCACCTTATGTGACGTGGTATCGCGCCGATCGAGCCGGCAATCTGCTCGAAGCGCGCCCGATCGACAGCGGCCTTGCGGTGATGATGCATGACTTCGTGACCACCGACAATTACGCGATTTTTTTCGCGTGCCCCTCGGTTTTTCGCATCGAGAATCCGCCGGCCGGAAAACCGCTGCTGAACTGGGAGCCGCAGCACGGAACCCGTATCGGCGTCATGAGCCGGCGGACTGGTGAAGTGAAGTGGTTTGCGGCGGAGGCGTTCTTCGTCTTCCACTTTCTCAATGCGTATGAACAGAACGACACGCTGATCGTCGATGGATGCCGGATGAGTGCGCTGGATATGAGCGGCAACAATTTCGGGCAGCCTCCGTTTCCTTGGCGCTGGCGCCTCAACCTCGCTGACGGGTCGGTTAAAAGTGAGCAACTGGAAGACTACGTAGGCGAGTTTCCACGTCTCGACGAGCGTCGCGCCGGCAAGCCGCATCGCTTCGGTTATCTGGCCGCCCGAGAGCGGAGTTCGAGGGGCTTCGATGAGGTGGGATTTGATTGTGTCGCGAAGCGTGATTTCCAGACTGGCAAGACGGAATTTTTGAAACTTGGTGAGGGACGGATGCCGGGAGAGCCGGTGTTTGTGCCGCGCGGCGGCAATGCTTCCGAAGATGACGGATGGGTGATGTCGGTGTGGTACGACCCCTCGCTGAACTCCAGCGAGTTGGTAATTCAGGAGGCGGGCGATTTTGCCGGCCGCCCGGTCGCGCGAGTCAAGGCACCGCATCGCGTACCGTTCGGTTTCCACGGCAATTGGGTGCCTGAAGCCTGAGTGAAGAATTCGAATCCAAAAGCGTCTCCGCCCGCCGCACGGAACCCCTTGGAATCAAAGAAGCGGGGGGCGGGGGGCGGCGGGGCAACGCCGGTGAAAGCGTCACTGGAACTAGCGCTGCTCGGGCTCATCGCAGCTGCGCCGCGCATCTGCGGCTACGACATCTCCAGGATTTTCAATCTGTCGATGCGCCATTTCTGGCATGCGCACCCGGGACAGATCTACCCGACGCTTGCACGCATGGAACGCGAGGGCTGGATCAGCAGCCGCGAGCTAATCCAGCGCGGACGGCCAAACAAGCGACTGTTCGCGATCACAGCGACGGGCCGCGAAGCCCTCGAGCGATGGCTTGAAAGCCCGTACGAGAAGCTCAAGCTCAAGCACGCACCGCTTTTGAAAACGCTTTATCTCGGGCATCTGGGCGCTGGCCGCGCGCTTGCGAAATTCGCCGAGCAGCGCGCTGGCTGCCTCGCCTATCTCGAAGAGCTGCGTGGAATCGAACGCGACTTTTTCGCACAAGGCGGTTACGGCAGCGCACACCAGATGTTCTCGTACTTCACGCTACGCTACGGAATTGGCTTTATGGAGGAGAGCGTCCGCTGGTGTGACTGGGCGACGGAGGAAATCGAACGCAATCGCAGTCTGTTCTCTATCGATGCAGAGCAGGCCAAGCCCGAGCAACGCAAATTCGCGCGTCGCTGAACTCGCGTATGATTCTGGGAGTCTCTTAGAAGTCACCGCGCAAGCCTACGGCCTCGCTTGTGTTTTCGTCCTGCTCCCGTACCCCAGGTGACCAAAAGCCTTGTTGCCAGACTCGGCATCGAGTGGCCGTTGGTCGCGATCAAACGTTGTCTGCCGACCGCGTTGCGGGTTGGGCGAAATGTTTCTTCACACTCGGGCCCGAACCGCATGGCGTCGGCTCTGCGGGTCCAATAGGCTGTGGGCGTTGTTTGTGGGAGTTGCTCACCTTAGATGAACCAGCTGTCCGGGTCCGCCGCGTCGTCTTCAGCTGCGTCCGAGGGTAGCGCAACGCGCCCCAGACGTGCGCACCGCCGGTTCCTGGTCGAGCTGATCAAACCATCGCACTATGACGACGACGGTTACGTGATCCAATGGTGGCGCGGATGGATACCGTCCAACTCGCTCTCCTGCCTGTATGGACTCGCGATCGATTCCAAAGCTCGTCGCGTACTCGGCGAGGACGTTGAGATCGAAGTTGCGGCATATGATGAAACCAACCAGGTAGTTCCCCTGCGGCGAATAATCCGTCGCTTTCGGCGCAATCGTTTCTGTGGCGTGGTCTGTCTGGTGGGAGTTCAGAGCAATCAATTTCCGCGCGCGATGGATATTGCGCGCGTGCTGCGCCGCAGCCAGATCCCGGTCGTTATGGGCGGTTTTCACGTCAGCGGCTGCGTAGCGATGCTGCCCGCGATGCCGCCCGAGTTGAAGGACGCCCAAGACCTGGGCGTGACCCTGTTCGCGGGCGAGGCGGAGGGCCGCTTCGATGAGATTCTGAGAGCTGCCTATCAAGGAAGGCTCGCGCCGCTCTACAACTTTGTTGACCAGCTGCCCGCGCTCAACGACCAGCCGACCCCCTATCTGCCGGCAAAGCTCATCCGCCACAACCTCGGAAATATCAGCGCGTTCGATGGCGGCCGCGGCTGTCCGTTCAGCTGCAGCTTCTGCACCATCATCAATGTGCAAGGACGCAAGTCGCGCTATCGCAGCGCCGACGACGTGGAGCGACTCATCCGCGCCAACCACGGATCCGGGGTCGCGACCTACTTCATCACCGACGACAACTTCGCACGCAATCGAAACTGGGAAGCAATTCTCGATCGCATTATCGAGTTGCGCGAAACGCACCACCTACGCATTCATCTGACCATCCAGGTCGATACCCTGTGCCACAAGATTCCGCGCTTCGTTGAGAAGGCGGCGCGTGCCGGCTGCAAGCGGGTTTTCATCGGGCTGGAGAACATCAACCCTGCCAGCTTAAAGGGCGCGTCAAAGGGGCAGAACCGGATCACCGAGTACCGCGCCATGCTGCAGTCCTGGCGCAAGGCGGGTGTGCTTACCTACGCGGGTTACATCCTCGGCTTCCCCAGCGATACTCCCGAAACCATCGCGCGCGATATCGCGATCATTCAGCGCGAGCTGCCGATCGATCTGCTGGAATTCTTCATGCTGACCCCGCTGCCTGGTTCCAAGGATCATCTCGACTTGCACCTCCGCGGCGGAAAGCTTGATGAAGACTTGAACCGCTACGACCTCGAGCACGTGACCACGGCTCATCCCCAGATGGGCCGCGCCGAGTGGCAGGCCGTCTACGATCGCGCCTGGTCCCTGTACTATTCGGCGGAACACAACGAGACCCTCATCAAGCGCGCGATCGGCAGTGGTATCAATCCTGCGCGTCTGACCTCGATGATCTTCACCTTCTACGCAAGCCACGAGTTTGAGAAAGTGCATCCGCTGCAGAGCGGCGTGTTTCGGCGCAAGCGTCGCAAGGACCGCCGCAATGGACTGCCGCTGGAACCGCCGCTCGCTTTTTACGCCCGTCGGGGGCGTGAAATGTTCGCGACCTATGTCCCCGCCATTCGATTTCTGTGGAGGCTGACGCGCCTGCGGCATCGACTGCTCAAGGATCCGACCCTTCGCACCTATCGGGATCTGGCTACCACCCATCTGGAAAACGAACTCGCCGAAACGCTCGGAATCTATGAAGCGACCGAAGCCGCGCGCCGGGTGGCGACCCAAGCTCGACTGCGGTCCGCTGCGGCCCGAGGGTAATTCACCGCACTAGTCGCGAAGGGCTTGCGTGCGCCCGACCATGGAGTACCTCGATGCCCGTGCAAACGCGCACCGTCTCTGCTATGTGCGGGGTGGCACTGACGATTGGGTCACAGAGACGCGCGATGAGCGGGGCGCTCGACGACATAAAGGTCATTGAATACGCCGAGATGGTGTCGGGACCGATCTGCGGCAAGATGTTCTCCGACCTGGGCGCCGAAGTCATCAAGATAGAAGCACCCGGGGCGGGCGACCCCGCACGCCAGTATCCCCCCTTTCCCGACGACCAGCCCCATCCCGAAAAAAGCGGGATGTTTCTCTATCTGAACACCGGCAAGAAGAGTCTCACGCTGGATCCTGCGACGCCCGCCGGTGGCGAAGTCTTCAAGCGTCTGATCTCTAAGGCCGATTTCTTAATCGAGAACCATCCGGCCGGGTTTCTCGAGCGCATCGGACTACCTTATCCAGCGCTCCACGCGCTGAATCCTCGCTTGATTGTCGTATCGATCACTCCGTTTGGACAAACCGGTCCCTATCGGGATTGGAAGGGCTCCGATCTTATCGAGTGGGCGATGAGCCTCACCGGCTACAATACTCCCACCCTGATCGATGACGGCGAGCGCGAGAATCCGCTGCGCGCTCCAGGTCATATTGCCGACATGATGGGAGGCACCAATGCCGCGGCGGCGGCGATGATGGCTTTGTTTCAACGCGAGTTGACCGGAGACGGTCAATGGATCGATGCGCCGTGCTGGCAGGCGACGGTCAACACCTCAAAAATCGAAATGGCGGCCTACAGCTACTTGGGAATCCCCTTCAGCCGGATGCGGGGCCAGACCCTGGTCGGCTTGGAGCCGATGGCGTGCCGCGACGGCTACGTGTACACGCTCTGGGCCGCCGATTCTCACTATCAGGCGCTCAAGAAACTGCTCGGCAATCCCGATGGGCTTGATACCGAGTTGTTCGACACGCTGGCAGGACGGCAGCAAAACGACGACGTTTTGCGCCTGGTCATTCGCGAAGAACTCAAGAAGCACGACATGAAATACCTCGTAGACGAAGGTCAGAAACTGGGTCTCACGATCGGACCCGTCTACAAGGTGTCACAGGCGGCGAATCATCCACACCTCGCCGCGCGCGATGCATTCGTCGCCATCGAGCATCCGGTGGCAGGTCGTTTCCTGTTCCCGCGGCAGATGGTTTCGATGACGGCCACGCCAGCAATTCCGTCGCGCGCACCCATGCTCGGCGAGCACAACAAAGAGATACTCGACAGACTTGCGATTCCGCGCGAAGACCAGCACGGCCTTCACGCGGCGGGAGTTATCTGATGGCACCGCTTCCGCTGGAAGGAATCCGCGTGGCCGATTTCAGCTGGATCATCAATGGGCCGCAAATTGCCCAGTGGCTGGCGACCATGGGCGCCGAAGTGATCAAGATAGAGTCGCAGGTTTATATCGATATTGGTCGCATCAATCCTGCGGGCATGGCGGATGGAAAGCCGGGACCGAATCGTAACGGCTTCTACCACATGCTCAACTACGGCAAGAAAGCGATTAACCTGAACCTGGGGACACCGAAAGGCTACGATCTCGCTTGCGACCTGATCCGGAAAAGCGACCTGGTAATCGAATGCTTTCCACGTCCCGTGTCAGAACGTCTGAATCTGACTTACGCGCGAATCAAGGCGGTCAAACCCGATATCGTGATGATTTCGGTGTCGCTGTTGGGTAAGACCGGCACCGAGCCGTCGAGTTGGGTCGGATGGGGCCCGATGGCATGTTGTTTCGCCGGAATGTTCGATGCCCAGGGCTATCCGGGCGGTCCGCCGCGGCAAACCGGAGGGACCTGGCCTGACTACGCGATCGCTTCGGCGGTGGTGTTCCACACACTCGCCGCGTTGCGCCATAGGAAGCGTACCGGCGAGGGTCAATGGATAGATGCAAGCATGGGTGAGACCGTCATCAGTCAGATGAACGAATGGTTCATGGACTACTTCATGAACCATCGCGACCGCGGGCAGTGGGGGAACCGGGACGCGATGATGGCACCGCACAACACGTACAAGTGCAAGGGCGAGGATCGGTGGATCGCGATTGCCGTCAGCAACGACGCCGAATGGAACGCCCTGTGCGCGGTGGCGCTGCATCCCGAGTGGGCGCGCGATGCGAGGTTCGTCGATCGGGCAGCGCGGTTGAATCATCGTGAGGAAATCGACGCTCTGCTCCGCGACTGGACGCGTTCCCACGATCATCGCGAACTGGCCGCAACCTTGCAGAGAGTGGGCGTTCCGGCGGGCCCGGTGCTGGACAGCGTGGAGCTTCATGAAGATAGCCATCTATGGAAATGGGGCTATTGGATGAAGATGGCTCATCATGAGGTTGGCGAGCGAATCATTCCGGGCATGCCGGTGAAAATGAGCAACGTGCCGGAGCTGAACTACTCGATGCCGCCCGACGTCGGACAGCACAATCGCGAGATTTTCGGTGGGCTGCTCGGCCTTAGCGACGCCGAAATCCAAACCCTCATGGAGCAGAAGGTCATCTATTGAACGCGGGATTTCTCGCAGGCAAGGTGACGCTCGTTACCGGAGCGGGCGGCGGAATTGGTCGGGCGACGGCAGTGGTCCTGGGGCAGGCGGGCGCCAAGGTCCTGGTCTCGGATGTCTCGACGCGTCGCGGTGAGGAGACCGTCGGTCTGGTCCGGGCTGCTGGCGCCGAAGCGGAATTCTTCAAGGCCGATGTATCGCGGGCCGCCGAGGTAGAGACTCTGATTACGGCAGCGGTGACGAGATGGGGTCGCCTGGATTGTGCGCATAACAACGCTGGAATCTCCGGGACCGTGGTGAACGTCGCCGACGACACCGAGGAGAACTGGGACCGCACCCTGGCGGTAGATCTGAAGGGTGTCTGGCTCTGCATGAAATTTGAGATCAAGCAGATGCTCAAGCAGGGGGGCGGATCGATAGTAAATACTGCCTCGACTGCGGGCCTGCTCGGCGCAGTTCGGATGGGTGCCTATGCGGCCGCCAAGCATGGCGTGGTTGGCCTAACCCGGACCGCGGCGCTCGAATATGCTCGTTCCAACATCCGGGTAAATGCGATCTGTCCGGGCGTGGTCGGAACGCCCGTCATCCTCGGGTGGTTTGAGGCCAACGAGCGACTCAAGAAGGCCATGATTGCGCAGGAGCCGATAGGCAGGGTGGGGGAACCGGAAGAAATCGGCAATGCAGTGGCGTGGCTCTTTTCTGATCGTGCATCGTTCGTCACCGGCGCGGCGATTCCGGTAGACGGCGGCATGACCGCGCAGTAGATCGCCCCACATAGTTCAGTACTCTAAGCTGAGCTATGCCGCAGTTCATTCCGGGCATCCAGCTCAACCAGCTCTTCTATAACGAGGCGGTGGAGCCTGTCTTGGCTTCCGCATTCCCGGGGCTGCGTTATTCCGCGGCACTAATCGGCTACGGATCCGACGTGCTTGGTTTTGATTCGGCGCGTTCCACCGATCACGAGTGGGGGCCGCGCCTGGTGATCTTCCTTGCCGAGAACGAGCGCGAGGCGGTGGGCCCTTCCATCGACGAAGTTCTCTCGACCCGTCTTCCAGTTGAATTTCGAGGCTATCCCACCCAACTTCACGAAGCCCGATGAGAATCGGGTCCGAATCATGACGTCCGCTGAAACGGATAAGGTACAGCATCACGTTTATCTTCATAGCCTGCGCGAGTTCGTCGGACGCTATTTGGGCGTGGTCCCGGACGCCGCGTTCTCCAATATCGACTGGCTGCTGATGTATCAAAACACGCTGTTGGAACTCACCGCTGGGGCCGTCTATCACGATGGCCTCGAGGAACTGATCCCGTTACGCGAGCGGCTAAAGTGGTATCCACGCGAGGTCTGGCTGTACATGCTCGCATCGCAATGGATTCGCCTTGCCCAGGAAGAGCACTTTCCCAGCCGATGCGGTGAAGACGGCGATGAAGTCGGGTCGCGCATCAATGCGGCGCGATTGGTCCGCGACGTCATGCGCTTGTGCTTTCTGCTCGAACGCCGATACGCCCCCTACAGTAAATGGCTCGGTACCGCCTTTGCGCGTCTGAATTGCGCGCGTGAAATCGAGCCTCTGTTGCACGCCGCGCTCGCCGACGACTCCTGGCCAGGCCGCGAACGGCACCTGTGCGCCGCTTATGAGGCGGTTGCACGCATGCACAACGTGATGGGTATCTTTGCACGACTGGATGGCGGCACCATGTCTTTCCGCCAACGGCCCTATCGAGTACTCGGCGCCGGACGATTCGCGAAAGTGGTCAGCGATGAGATCCGCGACCCGCAGTTGCGGAAGATTTACGAGAGCGTAGGCCCGATAGGTTCGATCGATCAATTTGCGGACAGCACCAACCTTCTTATGCGCTCCGACCTCCGCACCCGTCTTCGAGTGCTATTCGAAAGGGTCGGTTGAAGCTTTGTTGCAAGCCTGCATGCCAAACGCCGCGGGGTGGGCGGTCTTGAACCGATATCTGATTCAAATGGAATCAGTTTGCGGTTTGCGGCATGCTTTAAGCGGGCGAGGACGCCCGGATCCGGGAGGCGGCCCTGTAGATCTTGGCGAAATCGTGAGTATCTTTAGGCTGGGACGCTGAATTTAGACCCTCTTCTAATCGTCAGTAATTCAAGGACTGCGGCATCTGGTATGCTGGCTGGTCCGAGGCGTTTCAGGAGGCACAGATGGTTAAGAAAATCGCTGCCGTACTCGGCGGCGTGTTGTTGGGGCTGACTATCGCGTTTGCACGCGCGGGGGCATTTCCATTCTGGGGATCCAGCGATAAAGGGGAGGCGCAGGCCGATAGTTCTGCGCCGCACGCTGTTTCGTCACCCCTGATTGCGCCGGCACCAGCCGCGCCAAACTCACCCGAGCCCAATGAACGCAGTGGCGTAGTGGGCTCCTTCGCACCGTTGGTGAAACACGTATGGCCGACGGTCGTGAGCGTACGGGTGGTCCAGGACGTAAAGTCATCCGGGATGGCGATGGCGCCTTTCGGAGAGGGCGATGAGGGTGGTGGCGGCGGTGACGAAGGAATGGGCCCCCCTCCCGGTGGCGATCCCTTCGAACAGTTCCGCCGATTCTTTGGCCAGATACCCAAGGAATACAAGCAACGTGGGCTCGGCTCAGGCGTGATCATTTCACCCGACGGCTACATCCTGACCAACAACCACGTGGTTGGTGCCGCCGACGAAATCAAGGTCACACTCAGCGACAAACGGGAATTCAGTGCGAAGGTCATCGGCAAGGATCAGAAGACCGACCTCGCCCTGATCAAGATCAGCACGAAAGACGCGCTGCCCAGTGCGCTGCTGGGAGATTCCGACAAGACTGAAATCGGCGATTGGGTCATCGCCATCGGAAATCCTTTTGACGTCGGCATGACGGTCACCGCCGGTATCGTGAGTGCCAAGGGTAAGATCCTCGGTGGCAACTATGACGACTACCTTCAGACCGATGCCTCGATTAACCCGGGCAACTCGGGTGGGCCATTGTTCAATACCGACGGCCAGGTGATCGGAATTAACACCCTCATCTACACGCGCACCGGCGCCAACAACGGCATCGGCTTCGCCATCCCCATCGATCTGGCCCGCAACGTTGTGGAGCAGCTCAAGGCGCACGGACGGGTCGTTCGCGGCTGGCTGGGTGTCGAGATTCAAGAGGTGACCGCGGATCTCGCGCAATCGTTCGGACTGAGTAAGCCCGAAGGTGCACTGGTTGCAGCCGTCGACAAGAGCAGCCCAGCCGACAAGGCCGGCATTGAGCGTGGCGACATCGTCATCAAGTTCAACGGTAAAGATGTCCACGACGAGCACGAGCTGCCGACCTATGTTGCGCAGACTCCGATAAACAAGACCGTCGATGTTATCGTGCTGCGTAACGGCAAACCTAAAACGCTGCAGGTAACCATCGCCGAGCTGAAGGAGCAGGATGTCGCCAGCGCCAAAAGCCAGGAGCCAGGTGGCGACTGGGGTATGAAGGTTGGTGACATCACTCCGGAGCTCGCGCAGCAGTTCCATCTCAACGCGGGAAAAGGAGTGGTTGTGCGTGGCGTCCAGCCGGATAGCCCCGCTGCGGAGGCGGGATTGCAGCCGGGCGACCTGATTCTCGAGGTCGGCTCTAACAAGGTTGCTGACGTAAAGGACTTCATAGAGAAGGCGAAGGATGCCAAGAGCAGCAAGAAGCCGACGCGCATCCTGCTCCAACGCGGGAGCGCCACTCTCTACGTGGTGGTGAAGCCGGCTGAAGAAGGCCAGGGCTAAACCATCTTTCCCCACGAGCTCACGCACGGCGTGGCGGAATTTTCCGCCACGCCGTGCGTCTTTTCTGGTTAACCCTTGGTGGCGGGGACCGCATCCCGAGGCGCGCTCACGCCCGACCTCTGGCTCTTTCCCGCGAGAGCATCGACAGCTAGCGTCGAAGGTCGGTGCGCACGATGCGGCCAACGCGCAAATGCGAGGTTTTGATCGCCGGAGCCGGGCCGGCCGGGCTTGCCACCGCCCTTTATTTGATCAAGTCGCGCCCCAACCTGCGCGGCCGAGTGGTGGCATTGGAGAAGTCCTGCCATCCACGCTTCAAGACTTGCGCGGGAGGCCTGATTCCGAAGGCCAGGTTGGCGCTGCAGGAGTTGGGCATTGCGCTCGACGTCCCTTCGGTTACGGTCCAGAGCAGCCGAGCGCGAACGGTCGTCGGCGATGCGATTGTCCATCGCGATGAGCCGGTCGGAACGGTAGTGAGGCGCGATCAATTCGATGCGTTGCTGGCGCGGCAGGCGCGCGCGGCGGGGCTCGAGATCGTGGAACATTGTCGGGTGGTCGACGTCGCGCAGAAGCGCGGCTTGGTGCAGGTAGTTAGCGAACGCGGGAACTTCGAGGCCCGCGTACTGGTCGGTGCCGATGGCTCGGGTAGCGCCGTCCGCCGAAGCACTTTTGGCCACGACAAGACCACCATCGGGCGCGCGCTGATGACCGACATCGAAGTTGATGCAAAGGCGGCGGTTGAGTTCGCCGCGCAATGCTACCGCTTCGACTTTCGTTGCGTCGGTGTCGGCATAAAGGGTTACGCGTGGTCGTTTCCTTGTTTGATCGAGGGGCGGCCACATCTGAACGTCGGCATCTATGATCAACACCCGCGCGCCTCGCGGGCTTCTGGCGGCGAGCACGCGGCGCTGCTGGGCGAGCTTAAGCGCGCGTTCCCCGAGCTTCCACTTGAGCACCTTCAGGGTCGGGGCGGAAACTTCCGGGCCGCGCCAATTCGCTGGTTTGACCGGCGTGATCGCTATGCGAAGGGAAGCGTCATTCTGGCGGGAGATGCCGCAGGAGTTGACCCGCTGATGGGTGAGGGCATCTCGTGCGCTTTTGAACACGGCAAGGCGGCGGCAGGGGCAATCGGCCAATTCCTTGATGACGATCCGGTGGCGTTCACGCGATATGACCGCGAGCTCCACCGCGGTGTCACGGGGCGCAAACTTCGCAAGCTCGCGTTTGCAGCCCGTCATTTCTATGGCCCGCACCATCGAACCTTCTTTCGCCTTTCGCGCCTAAGCCGACGCGCGCAAGAAATCGGGTTGGATTGGTACAATGGCGCGCGCCGCTGTGATGAACTCTCGACGGCGGTCCTGGTGCTGCGCTGGACTGGTTCTGTTCTGTTCGGCGCTTCGGTAAACTGACTCGAAAAATGGACGTGGTGAGGGGCGGTGGATTTTTTCCCGCGTGTGAACTAGTGGCCAAGAGGAAGCGGAAACGGCGGGGGCGAAGGACACTGCTCATCATCGCGATTGCGCTTCTGATCGCAGGCTTCGTCATTCGCCGTACCTTGGTTCCGCAGGTTCTGCACTACCTCGCGTACCGCCCCGGGGAAAATCCCACCACCCCCGTGGGCACCGCCTCGCCGTCGGAGCAGGTCAGCTCTCAACCTCCGCCTGCCGCGCCATCGGCGGCGGCGGCCGCCACACCTGCCGCGCGTAAGACTACTCCCGCGCCCAGCGAGCATCTCACCGAGAGCGACCGACAGCAGCTCGAAGACATCCTCAAGCGCAGGAGCCGGTAACCTCCCGATGCCGCATGTGCAGGTAATAGACGACCTCGGCTTTAAGGTGGACCTGGCGAGCTCGCCTGGCAGGATTATTTCGCTGGTGCCCAGTTGGACCGAGACCCTCTTCGCTCTGGGACTCGGTGAGCGGGTGGTCGGGGCCACGAAATTTTGCGTGGAGCCAGCGGAGCGAGTCGAGTCGATCAGAAAAGTCGGGGGCACCAAGAACCCCGACTTGCGCACCATCGCTACGCTGGCGCCCGACCTCATAATCGCGAATGCGGAGGAGAATCGACGTGAAGACGTGGAGCGCATGCGCACGCAGGGGTTCCCGGTTCTGATCACCTATCCGCGCACGGTGCCTGCCGCGGTCGAGTCGTTACTCAAGATCGGTCGAGTCGCGGGGTGCGAAGCGGAGGCTGACGCGATGGCGCGCGAGATCACCCGCACCGTCAGCGAAGTCGAAGCGGATGTGGGCGTGTGGGCCAAGCTTCGGCTGCGCGCCTTTTGCCCGATCTGGAAGAAGCCGTGGATGGCGTTCAACGCCGATACCTATGCGCACGATGTCCTTCGCATGATGGGATTCAATAACGTCTACGCGGCGGCCGGCGAGCGTTATCCAGCGACCACGCTCGACGAAGCAATCGAACTGCGGCCGAACGTGGTGCTTCTGCCAGACGAACCCTATGAATTCAGCGACAAGGACGTCGACGAACTGCGTACGGTCCTGCCGCCCGGTCTCGCACGTCGGGTACTGACAATCAGCGGTCGAGACCTGCACTGGTACGGCGTCCATATGGTGAGCGGCCTAAAGTCGCTTGCCCAGCGGTTGGCGAGAGTCCGTGCGGCAGTGCTTTAGGGGCGAGTCGAAAAAGCGACCGGAGCGCAATTTGCGCGCGTTGCACAAACCCACTAAATCAAATTCCTAGCAGCCGCCGCTTGGCTCGCCCAGGCCTTCGCGTAGGAGACATCACGATGCCACAACCGCCGCTTGCCGGAATCAAGGTGCTCGATCTGACCAAGCTTGCGCCGGGCCCTTTTTGTACGATGATTCTTGGCGACCTCGGCGCCGACGTAATCAAGATCGAGGAACCGGGTCCCCCCACCGGGCGGCGCGCCGAGCAAGCAGGCAAGGCAGGCACCGAGGGTCCCGGCGCGCCCTTCAGCGGTTCGCCGTTCAACGCGCTCAATCGCAACAAGAAATCCATCGGGCTCAACCTGAAGAGCGGACCGGGCAAGGAAGTGTTTCGGCGCATGGTTCAGCGCGCCGACGTACTGGTGCAGGAGTATCGGCCCGGCGTGGCTGAACGCCTGGGAATCGGCTACGAGCAGATGTCGGTTCGCAACGACCGATTGATCTACTGCGCCATAACTGGCTACGGACAGGACGGTCCATACCGCAACCTGGTGGGTCACGACCTCAACTACATCGCCACCGCGGGAGTCCTTTCCATCGTCGGAAGAGCGGGCCAGTTGCCGACCATCCCGCACAACCTGATCGCCGACTACGCGGGGGGCGGCATGCACGCCGTGATTGGAATCCTGGCCGCGCTGGTCGCGCGCACTCAGACCGGCCGCGGGCAGTATGTCGACATCTCGATGATGGATGGTTCGATGGCGCTCATGGCGCAGTCGTTCGCGAGCTTCTTTGCCAACGGGAGGTTGCCCGCCCGCGGCGAGACCCCGCTCGACGGGGCAATTCCCAACTACAATCTGTACGAGACCAAAGACGGCAAGATCATCACCATCGGCGCCATCGAGCCGTGGTTTTTTGCGAATCTTTGCCGCGCGCTCGGACGCGAGGATCTGGTCGAGCACGAATACAATTCCGCGCGGCGCGCGGAGATCCAGGAATCATTCAGAGCCATCTTTCGGACCAAGACGCGCGACGAATGGTTCGAGATTCTGAGTCGGACCGACGTATGCGTCGGCAAGATGAACACCCTGGACGAAGTTGAGGCCGACCCCCAGGTTCAAGCGCGCAAAATGATCGTCGAACTGGATACGCTCGAGGGCCGCAAGGTGAAGCAGGTGGGCATTTCAGTAAAGCTATCGGAGACCCCAGGCTCGATTCGATCGCTGGCGCCGACCTTGGGACAGCACACCGAGGAAGTCATGCACGGACTCGGATACTCGGACGAGCAGATCGAAAAGTGGCGTGCCGACGGTTCGGTAAAGTGAGACGACGGGAGCAGGTCATGAGCAAACCGGTCCAAACCATCGCGGAGCTGCGAGCGATCGTTCCTCAGCCGGCCAAGCTGGTCGAGGCGAAAATTCTTGATCACCTGGACGAGCAGGCCTCCGCATTCCTCGCTGCTTCACCATTTCTGCTGCTGTCAACCTCGGGTACCGACGGACGAATCGATGTTTCGCCGCGCGGCGACGAGCCGGGATTCGTACGAATCGAGGACCCGCGGACCATCGTGTTGCCGGAGCGCAACGGCAACAACCTAGCGTTCAGCCTTCAGAACATTGTCGAGAATCCGAACGTCGGAATTATCGCTCTGCTGCCCAACGCCGGGGAAACACTACGGATAAACGGCAAGGCCGTCATCCTTGCCGATTCGGACTTGCTCCAGGAACTAGGCGCCCGGGGCAAACCCGCGATGGTGGCAGTCCGCGTTCGATCGAGCGGGCCTATTTTCAATGTGCCCGAGCGCTTCTGCGCTCCCGGATCTGGGACCCGGAAACCTGGACCGCGCCGCGGCGCATTTCGTTCGGGAGGATCATCGCCCGGAGGACCGCGAACCAGAAGGACCTGGAGCAGCGCATCGACGCGATGGTCGATCGCAGTTACAAGTCGCTCTGATCGGTTCCCTGCCTGCGGGCAGCCCTGATTGCCCGGTGCCGCGAGGTCCATCTATCATTGCGGCATGCCGCAAAGCGAAGCGATGTTCATACGCGGGCCGCACGATCCGATCGCGATCGAGCGGGCTGAGGGGCCCTGGCTGTACACGCGCGACGGCCGCAAGATCCTCGATGGCGGGGCCGGCGCGGTGGTTGTGAATATTGGACAGGGGCGGGAGGAAATTGCCGAAATTGCCCGCCGGACGATCGCGCGCCTCGACTACGTTCTCCCGGTCTGGACCTCGCCCGAGCGCGAGCGGCTGGTCGAACGGTTGCTCAAGTGGACACCCGCGGGCATCGACCGATTCTTCTTCACCAGCGGCGGGTCGGAAGCGAACGAGGCGGCCTTCAAATTTGCGCTTCTTTATCACAAGGTCCGCGGCAAGATCACCAAGAACAAGATCGTTGGGCGGCAGTTCTCCTATCACGGCAACACCATCGCAGCATTGTCTGCGGCCGGCACCGGCCGGCGCGCGGATTACGAGCAGGTGCTTATCGACTGGCCAAAAATTCCGCCCTCGTACTGTTACCGATGCCCGTGGGGCAAGACCTACCCGGGCTGTGACCTGGATTGCGCCGCGGCGCTGGAGCAAAAAATTCTCGAGCTGGGCGCCGACTCGATTGCGGCGTTTATCGCCGAGCCGATGATGGGGTCGGCGGGCGGTGCGGTTCCTCCGGTAAAGGAATATTGGCCGCGTCTTCGAGAGATCTGCTCGAAGTACGACGTTTTGCTCATCGCCGATGAAGTGATGACGGGCTTTGGCCGCACGGGCCGGCGCTTTGCGGTCGACCATTGGAACGTGGTTCCGGATATCCTGGTGGGCGGCAAGGGTCTTACCGGCGGGTATTTGCCGATGGGCGTGTGCGCCGTGCGCGGAGAGCTGGTTGAAGAGGTGGAGCGCAGCAAGGCCGACTTCATGTTCTACACCTACAGTTCGCATCCGGTGACGTGCGCGGTCGCCGACGGCGTGCTCGAGATCATGGAGCGTGAGCAGCTCGTCGAACGTTCGGCGCAAGTGGGTGCGCGGCTGGGAGCGCAACTGCGCGAGGAGTTGTCGGGTCATCCGATGGTGGGGGACATACGGGGTTCGGGACTGTTCTGGGGCATCGAGCTGGTGCACGACAAGGCCACCCGCATGCCGTTTGCGCCCGAGAAGCGAGTCACCAACAAAGTGCTGGCCGCGGCGCTGCGGCGCGGGCTGTTCTTCTACCCGGCAAACGGAATGGCAGGGCAGGGCCGCGGCGACGCGATGATGCTCACCCCGCCGTTCGTCATCGGCGACGAGGAAATCGAATTCGCGGTGCGTACCGCCCGCGATGCACTCGAAGATATCCGGCCGACTTTGTAAGTCCGCGCTGCGGGCGCATCTTTCTGGCCTGAAGGAGTTACCAAAATAATGGCCGATAGCATTATCGGGCCCACGTCCCATTACTTCTATTCGCAGCGCCTAAAGCTTCACTACGTCGACTGGGGGAATCCCGGTCGCCCGCTCCTGGTGCTGATGCATGGGGGCCGCGATCACTGCCGCAACTGGGACTGGGTCGCGCTCGATCTGCGCGATCACTTCCACATCATCGCGCCCGACCTGCGCGGTCATGGGGACTCGGATTGGGCGGTGGGCGGAAACTACTCGATGATCGATTACGTGCTGGATCTGACCCAGCTCATGCGCGCCGTGGCGTCCGAGCCCGCAACCCTCATCGGACACTCCCTGGGGGGCAGCATCGTTCTCCAGTACTCGGGCGTCTATCCGTCCTCGCTCAAGCAGGTCGTCTCCATCGAGGGCATGGGTCCGCCTCCGCACATGATCCAGGAGACACCGGCGCACGCTCGGATGGGCAACTGGATCGGACAAATGCAGGATCTCGCCCGCCGCAAGGTCCGCGAGTACTCCTCCATAGAGGAGGCGCTGGGCCGGATGCGCGAAGCGAATCCCCATCTGAGCCAGGAGCAGGCGCTGCACCTGACGGTGTGGGGCGTGCGGCGCAACGAGAACGGTACCTATTCCTGGAAGTTCGACAACTACGTGCACGCAACTTCGCCCTACGTGTTCAACACTCGCGACGCGCGCGAGATCTGGGGCCGAATCACCTGTCCCACGCTGCTGATTCGGGGCGCGGAATCGTGGGCTGGCGATTGGGTCAAGGATGGACGTTTCTCGGCATTTCGCAGCGCCCAGACCGATACCATCGAAAAGGCCGGACATTGGGTGCATCACGACCAGCTCGGCGCTTTTCTCAAGACCCTACGCCGCTTTCTGGGCCTCTAGGATTGACGGCATGATCAATTGCGGAGCGGGAAGATGAGAGCGCCAGGCTTCGGGTTGCGCACCGACCAACGCGAATACGTGCAGCTCATCTTGTTGTCGGTGATGGTCGGAGTGCTGGGCGCGCTCGGGAATTTCGGCTTTCGGGCCCTCATAGAATTTTTCACCTGGCTCTTTCAACAGGTCCTATGGACCGCGCTGGGAATTGAGCGGGGCGGTTACTTCCGCCTGCTGATTCCGCTGGTACTGATGAGCGGCGGGTTTTTGATCATGCTTGTTGACCGGGTGTTCCCGGAGGACGTCCTCGGCTACGGCTTTCCGCAGTTCCTGGAGCAAATAAATCTCGGCAATCCGCGCATCAAGCGGCGTTGGATGTTCGTCAAGGCGATCGGTGCGTCGCTCTCGCTGGGCTGTGGCGCGTCGGTCGGGCGCGAAGGCCCCATCGCCCAGATAGGCGGAGCCATCGGGTCCGCGGTTGCGCGGCTGCGCAACCTGAGCCCGGACCGGGTGAAAGTGCTGGTTGCGGCAGGGGCGGGGGCGGGCATCGCGACTACCTTCAACGCGCCAATCGGCGGGCTTATGTTTGCGCAGGAGATCGTTCTGCTGGGCCACACGGAGCTTGCGAATCTTACGCTGCTCATCATCGCGACGACCACCGCGGTGGTCGCATCGCACGCGTTTCAGGGCAGCCACAGTGTCTTCGTGGTGCCGCAGTTTCAGCTGCGCAGCTACTGGGAGATGTTCACGTACGGGATTTTGGGCGTGGTGCTCGGCGTGATGGGCGCCGCCTTCATCCGGTTTTTTCATTTCACCGCGGGCGCATTTCGAAAGATGCAAGTGCCGGACTGGGCCAAAATCGAATTGGGACTTGCGCTGGTGGGTATTATCGCGATCGGGTGGCCGGACAATCTCTCCGACGGGTACCCGGTAATCAATCGCGCAATGGCGGGTGAGTTCGGCCTGGCCACGCTCGCCGCGTTGACGGTGACAAAGTTTGTGGGTTCCAGCGTCTCACTCGGCTGCGGAGCGCCGGGAGGAGTGTTTGGCCCGATTTTTTTCATCGGGACCATGGCGGGCGGGGCGTTTCAACGCCTGTCGGCGATGCTGTTGCCGCACCTGACCGGTCCGCGCGGTTCGTACTCATTGGTCGGTTTGGGTGCCTTTCTTGCGGCCACCACCCATGCGCCGCTGACCGCGCTGTTCCTGCTTTTCGAGATGACCCAAGGATACGACATCGCGCTTCCCGCGATGATCGCGACCGTTACCGCATTGGTAGTCGCGCGCGCGATCGAGGGCGAATCGATCGACACCTACCGGCTTGCCCGCGAAGGCAAGACCCTACAAATCAGCCAGGAACGATTGGCGTTGACGCAGATTCCGGTAAGCGCGGTGATGACCAAGGAGGTCGCGCTGGTGCGCGAGAACACGGCTCTGGCCGATCTCCTCCGAGTTGCCGGCGAGACTTCGCAATCGACGCTGCCGGTAGTTAGCAGCGAAGGGGGACTGTCGGGGCTCATCGTGACGCGCGCCTTGCTCGGTTTGCTTGCCGGCGGGCGGGACTTAGGTCCGTTGGTCAATGCTTACGATATTGCGGAAGCGAATTGTGCCGAGGTTCTGGCTACCGAGAACCTGTACTCGGCAAGCCAGATCATGGAACACGAGGGGATCGAGGAACTGCCAGTCGTGGAACGCCGCTACGGCGGGAAGTTTCTCGGTTTGGTGACGCGCCAGCACATCGTGCAGGCTCTCAATCGCGTCACCGCGTCGGTGGGTTCGATCGCAACGCGTGATGAGCCGATTTATTGGGCGAGCGGATACCGTGTGACTCGGCTGGAGATTCCGCCGGCGGCGGCCGGAAAGACAATCCGGGAGCTGGATCCACGCGCGCGCTTTTCGGTTACCGTTCTGGCGCTGCGCAGTGTCAAAAATCCGGACGCCGGCTTCACTCCAATCACCCCGGACGGAACCTTGAATGCCGGTGATCTGATAATCACCGCCGGCCGTCCCGGCGATATCCGCAAGTTCGAGCGCGAGCTAGAACAGCCCGCCTCGGTGGCGTCGGGGTGACGTTTCGGCCGCGGTTTGGGCGCACGCAAAGGTGGGGGGCGGCGCGAGCGCCCCTGCTAGTGCGCGAACTCACGATTGTGAGAACCCTTCGTTCAGCTTGGGCGCTGGGTGCCGTCACCGGGGAAGATGTACGGCTTCGCCCTGCCGGCGCGAAGTTCCGTGCACAGTTCCTCCACCGTCGTGACTGGCCGTTCAAGTTCGGTGGCGCAAGTGAGGAACCACTTTCCGCTGGCAAAGTGTGCATCGCTGCCGCCCACCGCCGTCATTCCGAGCTTGAGGGCGGCATCTGAGGCGCGTTCATTCTCGGCCGGGGAATTCTGGCCGTTGAGCACCTCGATCGCCCCCAGCGCCGCGCCGTGGCGCGCGAGCAACGCATCGAGACGCACTCCGTAACCGGAATCCCGAAATGGATGGGCGGGAATCGCGATGCCGCCCTGGTGATGGATTACTTCGATCAGGTGGTCACTTTTGAGCATGCGGCTGGTCAGGTCGAAGCGGCGCATGACTTCGCCGTTGATTCCGAACAGAAGCAGGTGGCCCAAATCGGTGTCGGCTTCGATGCCCCTGAACACCCGGATTCCGTAGCGCTCCGACAATTCCGCGTAGGCGCGTTCGATCTCGGCTTCGGTTGGATAGCGGCGATGTTCGGTGAAACAAATTGCGCCGAGGCCGCTCTGATTGCGGGCCGCGAACTCCAGGTATTGCTCCGCCGAGACCTGGGAATCGGCCGACAATTTGGTGTGTACGTGAAGGTCAACGATCATGGCTCTGCAAAGGTGTCATGCACCTGGATGTGATCGACAATTGAAACAATTCCCGCGACCCGAAAGGCGAGCCAGCGGATGTTCGCGCGATCGAATTCCGACGCTACCGTACCCCACACGACGAGGGTGTCGCCATCGAGCCGGAAATTCACCTTCTGGTATCCGTCGGCGTCGAGTTCATGGCGCAGCGCCTCCAGCCGCTCGCTGGGCGGTACGCTGCTCTCCGGAGCTACATCGGGCGGCGGGGGCACTTCGGGCTCATGGACCATGGTGCGCGCGA
This sequence comes from Candidatus Binataceae bacterium, assembly GCA_036495685.1. NCBI lineage: Bacteria > Candidatus Binatota > Binatia (SeqCode) > Binatales (SeqCode) > Binataceae (SeqCode) > Binataceae bacterium (SeqCode). Next base: position 97,685 of record DASXMJ010000191.1, read on the forward strand.
TGAGGCTGGTGAGAACGAACGCGACCGCAAACAGGCCGGCCAGAAGCAGATAGTATAGGGCCGGATTTTGCCTACCCGGGCGACGACGAACGCGTTCCGGTTGCGGGAAATCGCGATGGCCGGGAAAGTCGCCGAGCGTGACCGTCTCGGCGTCGTTACTCACCTGTTCCGGGCCCAGGACGATAGCCACCGGCGCGGCGCAGAACGAACAGAAGCGCGAGTCCGAGGGAATCAAGCGGCCACATCGAGGACACGAGATCTCCTCACGAGGAGTGACCAGCACGGTTGGGGCAGTCGACGACGGCGGCGCGGACGGATCAGTGTTTGGCGGCGCTCCTAGTCGCGCGTTGCGCCCGCCTTTGCGAGGCGCGGGTTTCGCTGCCGGCGACGCACGGTCGGCGGCGTCACCCGACTGCACTGAAAGCAACCGACCCTTGAATGCGACGGCATCGGGGATGCGCAAGACCACATTGTATTGCAACGATTGGTCGACCAGTTCTGCCAGTTCCTGGGTGACGGCCGGGCACAGCGACCCGAGCGGCGGAAAACTGAAGGGCGGCTCGACGGCGGGATCCCGGCCCGAGAGCGCGTGATGCATGGTTGCGCCGAGCGCGTAGAGATCGGAGCGGAACTCGGCCTTGCCGCGATACTGCTCGGGAGGTGCGTATCCCTGGGTGCCAATCATGGTGGCGTTGCTCTGGGGCTGGAACAGTCGCGCGATGCCGAAGTCGATTAGTTTGACCTGCCCGTAGGTAGCCAGCATGACGTTTGAGGGTTTGAGGTCGCGGTAAATGACCGGGGGTTCCAGGTTGTGCAGGTACTGGAGCGTGTCACAGATTTGCAGGGCTATTTCTACGACCTCCTGCTCGGGCAATTTCCCGCCAGCCTCGTGCAGCTTCTGCTCGAGCGTGATGCCGTCGATAAATTCCATCACCAGGTAGTGCCGATTCTGCTCGCTGAAGCGATCGAAGACCCGCGGGATATGTTCGTTGGAGAGCTGCGCGAGCATGTCGGCTTCACGCTGGAACGCGGCAATGGCCTGCTTCTGCATCTCGGGACTGGTAAAAGAATCCACCATTTCCGCCAGCGCCGAGGGACGCGCGGCCAGCCGCAGATCCTCGGCGAGATAGACCATTTTCATGCCGCCGCCGCCCAGCGGTTTGACGACGCGATAACGTCCGCCAACTATGGTGTCGGCTGCGATCATTGGCTCTCTATAGTTGCTCTCCAAAAGGCCCCGGCCGCCGGCGCCGATTCCTGCGTCGATTGTGCCTGAGCCGCATGAAGGCATCGTCTTCGAGCGCGCCTTTCAAGGCGGCGTTCGATGCGCAGATCACGTGGAGCAGAAGTCCGAGCGGGAGGCCGACAGAGTACGCGAACGCAACTCCGAAAAACCACGTCAACCCGCGCGCGGGGCGTCCCTTATATATGTGCCCCAGGCCGGGAATGATGCTCAACACTGCGGCGAGCACCGGGTTGAACCCCGGATTAAGAGCGAAAAAATGACCGCCTGCCAATGGGGCGCCGCAGTCCTTGCAGAACTGCGCCCCGGTAACTACGACCGGCTGGCCGCATCGCCAACAATAGCGGGCTTGCTCGAAATCCGGTTCAGGCACGGAAGGTAAATGGCGCCTGCCCCAGCCTTATCAAGTCGCCATCGGCGATTGGCCTTTGGGTCACGCGTTCGTCGCTGACGTAAGTTCCGTTCTGGCTTTGCAGGTCGCGCAATTCAAATCTGCCGTTGATGGATTCGATACTCGCATGATGGCGCGAAACCGACGAATCGTTGATGACAATGTCGTTGTCGGGGGCCCGTCCCACGCGGATCACGGCACCTGGGCGAAGGGCGAAACGTTGCCCGGAACCATCGACTAGACAGGGGCCGCTTACCCGCGGGGTGGCGGCAACGGTCGAACTCAAACCCGGCGCGGCACGAGGCATCGGCGCCCGCACCGTGCCCGCTGCCTGACGCAAGCGGAACTTCAGCTCGTAGCCGCCAATCCTAATCTGGTCGCCGTCGTTGAGGGGCTTGGTTTCGATTCGCTCTCCGTTGACGAAGGTGCCATCCTGCACGGCAAGATTGCGAATCGTATAAGCGGAGTTCTTGAGCTCGATCACGGCGTGGCGCGGTTGCACGGCGCTATCGCCGAAGAGACCGATCGGGTTTTCTTCCGCCCTGCCTAAGGTTGCCCGCGCGGCATCGACGCGATATTGCCGGCCCTTCAAACGTCCCTGCTCGACGGTGATCCACGCGGCTTTGGTGAGTTCCTGGACCAGGCCGATGAACAGGCCGATTGCAAGACCGATGGAACAGAGCCCGATGAAGCGTGAGGCGAGTCCCTGTGAGCCGATTCCGCTCGCGATGAGATTGCCGAGGGGGTCGAAGAGGAGGCCTCCGACCAAGCCGCCAACCCACCCGCCGATCGCACCCTTGAGAATGTTTGGTAGTCGCAGCGTCGAGATTCCGACCCCGGCGCCGAGCATCGCGCCCATGATCGCCCAGCTCAGCACGCGAGCACAAAAGAGATAGAAGGTCGAACCTTCGTGACTGAGGCTCCAGCCGCCGAAGTTCAGGATCGCGCTGAAGACCCAATTGGCGAAATAGTTGGCCGGAAGTGCAAGCAACACGCAGATAATGAACCCGCGCGCAAAACGGCGCTGGGTCGCCCCGCTCAAATCGAGGTGCTGGCTTTCCGCAGCCACGATCATGCCGCCGATCAGGCCCGAAAGAATCGCCATCGCAGCGTAGGACCAAACCACGCTCCACGCGTTCATTTGCTCGGTCAGCGTGTGTCCGTGGCTGCTGAGTTCGACCGGGAGCCATCCCAAAGCACCGCCAGCCAGGCCGGCACCCGCCTTAAACAAAAGCTCTCGCTGGTTGATGGAGCCGTTCATCGAAAGTGGTCCTCACCCATAAGCGGCGCGTGCCGCTTCCTCATCATAACCTGCCTCCGATGGCCGGAAAATGCAGCTCTCTACGCTTGGCCCAGCGCCACTTCGGCAATCGAATAGAGGGAAACATTTTTGGATTTACTCGGTCCGGTCTTGAAAACCCTCACATTGTGCAGCGATCGGTTCGGAATTCCGCGAGCCATGCCGGTGGGACCTTCGCCAAATGGTTTGTGTCGCCGCCGAGGTGTGCTTGGGATCTGCGTGGACATGATGCGCCGTTTGACACCTTGCTGAAAAGGGTGCGCTGCGGCGGACCAGTCCAAGCGAACGTTGCCACGGAGGGACCACAAGTTACTCATTTTTCGAAAAGGAGACCGAAGCATCAGTTCAGCGGACGCAGACCTAAGCCCCGATACTCTGGGGTGGGAGGACAGACCGCCAAGGCGGGGCCTGCCGATAACTGGAAACGCATGCGGGTGTCGGTTGCCGCGTGGCAGCGATCGGGGCATCATTCCAACGATCCTGTTGGAAAAGAAAGCCCAGTCGCATGCCGGAAGATAGCTTGCTGCTCGAGAAATTTGGTCCGCTCCAGGGAGTGAAGATCGTTTCGACCGGGACCTTGATCGCACAACCGTTCGCCGCCGAGCTGGCAGCGGAGATGGGCGCCGAAGTCATCCAGGTAGAACGGCCGGTGGTTGGTGACAGTGGGTGGCGCACTATCGGAGTACGCCTCAAGAACTCCGGGGACGGGCCCGCGGTCGCGACGACCTGGGTTCAGGAACGGCGCAACGTGTTCTGCGTGACGCTCGATTTGACGAAGCCGCGCGGCCGCGAGCTTCTGCTGAAGTTGCTCGCGCGTGCGGACATCTGGATGGAAAGCTCGAAGCCGGGGACCTATCCGAAATGGGAACTCGATGACGCGATGGTCTGGAAGGTCAATTCCAAACTGGTCATTACGCACGTGAGCGGGTTCGGACAGACCGGCGATCCAGACTACGTCATGCGTCCATCGTATGACGTGGTGGGGCAGGCGGTTGGAGGCATGATGTATCAGACCGGCTATCCCGACCCGACTCCTCCCACCCGCGCCGCGCCCTGGACGGGGGACTACGTTACCGCGTTGTTCACGCTGTGGTCGTCATTGGCGGGTCTCACCTATGCCCGCTCGACTGGCAGGGGACAAGCGATAGACCTTGCCCAGTACGAGGCGATCCACAAGACGCTCGGCGGCACGATGGTCGAGTATTTTCAGGAAGGAGTCGTGCGCGAGCGTTCGGGCAACCGGGCACAGGGATTTCAGCCGCTCGATTCGTTTCAGGCCAAAGACGGATGGGTCGTGATGGGTGCACTCGGGGAGGTTTATAACCGGCTGCTGACAGTTATCGGTCTGGACCCTGCGGACCCGAAGTGGCAGAGCGCGCGAACCAATCTCGAGTCGATCGAAGGAATCGAATTCGACGCGATGTTGCGCGGCTGGATCGAGGAGCGCACGGTTGCGCAGGTCGTTCATGCGATGGCCCAAGGCAAGGTGCCATGTTCGCCGATCATGACGAGCAAGGACATGGCCGAGGATCCCCAATACCGCGCCCGCCAGATGCATATCGAATGGGAGGATTTGCAGGCGGGCCGGGTGAGGGGAATCGGAATCGCGCCCAAGTTTTCCTTGACCCCGGGTAAGGTGGTGCGCGGGTCGCCGGCGGTCGGTCACGATAACCAGCGGGTGTACGCCGAATTGCTGGGCCTGAGTGAGGCGGACTTGGAGTCGTTGAAGCGCGACGGGGTTATCTGAGCGTGAAACCTCGCGCGCGGAGCACCAAGGGTCTCGGATTCGGGGCAAGGTCGCCGCTGGTTGCCCAGCGACCGACCAAGCCGTACTACAAGTCGCGGTGACGCTTTCGCGTGACCGGGAGCTTTTCAAACGAAGTACTGAACATGCTTGGCAACCAAGTGCCCGCTGCTAGGCCACGACTTTGCCCATAAACTTTTCTGCGCTGCGGGTGAAATCTCGCTCGTCGGGGTAACGCCCGAGGTCCAGGATGAAATAGGTCGCCCCAGCCTCCCGTTCCGCGTCGAGCTTGGCGCGAGCCGAGGCGATGTCGTCGAGCTTCATGCCGCGCCGGACTACTATTTCGGGCTCGGGTTTGCCGGCGGCGCGCACCCGCGCGCGTAAATCCTCAACCAGAGGTTTAAGTTCCGCCGCACGCTGCATCGGATGCCATCCGTCGCCGAATTCCACGACCCGTTCCAGCGCCCTGGGGCTGCCGCCGCCAACCCAGAGGGGCGGGCGTTTTGGATGCGGTTCGAACACAAAGGCCGGAAACTTTACCAGCTTGCCTTCATAGGCGATCGCCTCGCGATTGCCGAACAGGTGATGAAGCACGCGCAGCGTCTCGGTGGTCACTGCACCACGTTTGCGCACCTCAACCCCGAGCGCATCGAATTCCGGCTTCATCCATCCGACGCCGACCCCGAGGATCATTCTCTCGTCCGACAATTCCTGGATGGTTGCAACCTGTTTGGCAGTCAGCACCGCCGGCCGATAGGGCAGAACCAGCACCGAGACCCCGATCCGGATGCGGCTCGTCATGCCAGCCAGGTAGGCGAGCGCCGCGAGCACGTCGAGGTAGCGGCCTCCGGAGCCCTCGGTCTGATCGGGCGGAATGCAAAGATGGTCGGACACGAAGAGCGCATCGAAGCCCGTGTCTTCCGCGCTTCGTGCACAGGCGCGGAAGGTGGTGCGATTCGATTGCGGTCCCATGTTTCGAATGGCGATTCCGTACTTCATGATCGGACGTCCCTCTTCGACGGCAGAGCTGGAGCTGCATCGATGGCCATGACCACCCGATCGAATTCGCGAAAGCCCAGCGATTTGTAGAACGCGCGCGCCTTGCGGTTATTTCTGGACACCTGCAGTTCGAGCGTATCGATGCCTGATTTATGGCAGAAGGAACGCGCCAGGTCGATCAGCCGTCGCCCGATCCCAAACCGCCGCCAGCGCGCTTCGACGTACAGCTCGGTGATCATGCCTTCGAAACCGCCAAACTCGAGATCGTAGTTGAAGGTCAGCACCAGGTAGGCGACCAATCGCTCGCGGCCTTGTGCCACCCAGACCCGGCCCAATGCGGGTTTGCGAAGCAGCGTGCTCAGCGCGCCGCCAATCGTCCTGCGCTCGAAGCGGATCCGGTCGAAGCGGTAGTACGCGCCGACCAGGCCAAGGAGCTCGCGGAGATCGGATGACCGTGCGGTCCGGATGGCCGGTGGAAGTTTCACAAAGCTACCAACTTAAGGCGAGCACGCGGTCGCGACAAGCAGTCTTTTTAGGATCGCGGCTGGAAACCACCTCCGGTGCGCGGCACACTTGGAGGGCATCGGAGGGGGACCCGTGGGACGACCATCGGCGAAGGAGCGGAGACCTTACAACAGCGACGCAATTCTGGACGTGGCGGTCCGCGTGTTCCTGGAGCGGGGATATGATGGCGCCTCGCTGGATGACGTGGCGCGGGCGGCCGGAATAACCAAGGCCAGCGTCTACTATCACGTGAGCAGCAAGGAAGAGCTGCTCGAGCGCGGGGTGGGGCGTGCGTTTGATGCGCTGCACGCCGTGCTGCAGGAGACCGCGGCGCGGCGCGGGCCGTCGCTCGAGCGCCTACGGCACATCATCAAGCGTACGATCGAAATTACCGTCACGATGCTGCCGGAAGTGGCGCTCTTGCTGCGGGTGCGCGGCAATACCCGCGCGGAACGGCGCATCGTTGAGCGTCGGCGAGAATTCGATCATCGGGCTGCGCGCTACTTTGCCGCCGCGCAGCGCGCCCACGAGATCAGGAGCGACCTGGATGCGCGGCTGGCGACGCGGCTGTTGTTCGGCATGCTCAACTCGGTAAGCGAGTGGTACCGGCCCGAGGGCGCGCTGGATGCAGCGGGCATCGCGCGGGCGGTATTTGGGATCGTGTTCGAAGGGCTCGAGGCCCGCCGTCCACGGCGCCTTGAAAATCTACCAAAAGGTTGATAACCTTCGATGTGTGAGGACGCAGCCATGAGCGAGTTCATCATTCCCGCCGGCGGACTGATTCCGGCGCCCAAGGTCGAGCAACCCAATATCTTCCCGATGGAGTGGCGCTGCGAAACGCCCAAGCTCCGCGAGATCTACGAGCGCGCGAAACGCGAGGGCTTCAATCCGTCCGACTTACCCTGGGAGGAACTCTCACCCGAATCCTACAGTGACGACGAGAAGGTGGCGATCATGTACTGGTGGGCGCTGCTTTCCAACTTCGATTCCTCGGGGCCGGCGGTGTTCGCCCGCGCCACCATCCGCGCCTGGGAGGCGCACGAGGAGGACCCCGTCCGCAAGTGTTTCTTTTCCATCACCCGTGACGAAAACAACCACGAGGAGTGCTGCCGCCGCGTGATCGAGAAGCTGGTGCCCGGCGGACCGCAGGGCTTCACCCCGCGCAGCGAATTGCAGCAGGTCGCGCTCAACAATATCGACTGGCTCTACCACAACGGCGGACGCTACTGGACCGGTTATAACCGCGCGATCGATCGTTACCCACTCGCGATCATTTTCACTTCCTTCATGATGGGGGAGGTTGCTTCTTCGACCCTGTTCCACGGAATGTCACGCGCCACGACCCATCCGGTGTTTCGCCAAGTGTTCAACGCGATCGGGCGGGATGAAGCGCGGCATCTGCAAATCTGCATAAGCCTGCTCGAAAAGCAGTGGCCGGGGCTCACCGATGAGCATCGCGAGTTCATCACCAAACAACTCCGCGCCGGCTTCGTGTTCCTGTCGATGGTGTTGTGGGAGCCGCCCAATCAGTTCTGGGACCTGCCGGACTATTTTTTGCACAACCATCGCATTCTGCTGCGGGTCGCGCGCGAAGCGGGATTGGGAATCCTCACCTACGAGCAACAGGCAGACAATTGGCGGCTGGCGATCGCGCGGGTGCGCAAGCTCGTCGAACGATGGGGCATCCAGTTTCCGGCGATTCCCGAACTCGATATCGATGGAGTCGAGGTCGGCGACATTACCGCGGACGACATAATTCCGGTGTTCTGACCGGTTTTCTGTCCGCGCCCACCCGGAGGCAATCACATGGCGGTCGATCTGACGATTAAAGATTCGCTTGCTGAAATCGTTCTCAACCGTCCCGACAAGCTAAACGCCATCAACGAGGCGATGGCGAAGGAGTTCGTTGCCGCTTTTGAGCGGGTCGAGCGGGCCGCGGTACGAGCGCTGTTGCTGAGGGGCGAGGGCGCGGGATTCTGCGCCGGACGCGATCTGGCGGATGCCGACCCTGGCAACGAAGACGCCGAAGCCATTCTGGAAGGCATGGTCAACCCGATCATCAAGCGGATCGCTGCTTTTCCGGCGCCGACCTTTGCCGCAGTGCACGGGGCTTGCCTCGGCGTGGGGCTCGGAATGGCGCTGGCCTGCGACGTGGTGTACTGCGCGGATGACGCGAAGATAGGGTCGCCGTTCGCGCGGATTGGCGCGGTACTCGACTCGGGCGGGCACTCATTTTTTGCGGCCCGCCTGGGCTCGCATCGCGCGCTGGAGCTCATCTATACCGGCCGCCTGCTTTCCGGAGTGGAGGCGGCACAGTGGGGGCTTGTTAATCAAAGCTTGCCGAAGGAGAAGTTGGTTGAGCACGCGCGCTCGGTTGCAGCGCAGGTCGCAAAGGGGCCGACGGCCGCGTTTGCGGAATCAAAGCGGCTGATGCGGCGAATCGACGAGGAGGGTCTGGGACTCTTCGCGGTGCTGCGCTGCGAGGCTCAAGCACAGGGGGCAGCGGGGAGGACTGCGGACTACAGGGAGGGCATCGGCGCATTTCAGCAGAAGCGGCCGCCCCGGTTTGTAGGGCGGTAGTGAGACCCGGACTCAGCGACGGCAACGCGAACAAAGAAAGGTCGGCTGCGCTGATGACGGCCGAGCATCATCGCCACGCTGCTTGAGCCCTTGCGAAAAATTGCCTTAGGGCGTTCGCTCTAGCGTCCAGGGTCATGGAGCGGACAATCGGATCAGCTCTTTCTCTTCGGATTGCCGTCGCGGGCTAAGCGGCGGGCAGCGTCGCCCAGCGCGCCGGCGGGGTGGAAACGGCTGTACTCCTCGGCCGTCAGGCCGCGCGCTACTTCGAGAGCTACTGACAGACCCGCCAGCACGAAGGTTTCCGCGAGCACGCTGATTCTCGGGGCCAGGCCCAGCCCGCCACCTTCCTGCCGCACTGGCGCGCAGATGACGAGATCAGCCAGCCGCGCCAGATCGGAGTTGCGATTGCCGGTTACCGCGATCAGTTCGGCGCCCTGCTCCTTGATCGCAATGGCGGCGGAACAGATCTCGGTGTTACCGCTGTTGGAAATCGCGATCACGATGTCGTGAGGATGTACCTGTCCGAGACTGCCGTGCAGGGTCTCGGTTGCGTGCAGAAAGGTGGCGGGTGTGCCGACCGAGCAGAAGAGGCTCGCCGCATACCGTGCGACGTGCTCGGGTTTGCCCACTCCGGTTACATGCACCCGGCCCCCCCGTGCCTGGACCTGCCGGATCATTTCCACGGCACGGGCGAGAGCGCCGAGGTCGAGACCACCACGGAGAATTTTTAGCTCGTCCAACGACTGCGCGAAGAATCGCTCGATTTCCCGAACCTCGTGCTCGGCCTGTTCGACCGGCGACGGCGCGCGGAACCCATCGCTGCGCACGGACTGGGTTTCGGGAAGCGTCGCGCCGTAAAGGTCGAGGATTTCGCGGCGCAGCTCGAATCGTTCCGGGAAGGCGCCGAGGCGCCTGATGCAGACCGCGCCCGCAGCGTTAGCCAGCCGTCCCGCGGCTTCCCAGGGAAGCTTCCAGCGCAGCGCAGCCAGAATTCCCGCCAGAAACGCATCTCCAGCGCCGGTCGCATCGACCTGCTTCACCCGAAACGCGGGCACCTTGAGCGCAGCATCGCGGGCCGCAATCGCGCATCCGCGATCACTCATGGTGATGATCACTGCGCGGTTGCCCCAGCGGGCGCGAATTTTCTCGGCCATCTTAAGCGGGTCGCCGTTTTTCGATTCGGCAAGGCTCGCGGCGACGGCCTTAGATGGTTTCAGTATTGTCGCGAGCCGGAGCGCACGTTCGAGATCGGCGCGCGTTCCAAGCATCTGGGCCGCGTCGGTGGCAGGAAGGTCCACGTCCAGGACGCTGGGAATTGAATGCTTGCGCGCAAAGGCCAAAATCGCATTCACAGTGGGGAGCGGCAGCTGGGAGACTTCGGTCGAGATTATTTTCGCGCGTCTCATAAAAGCGCCGTGACGGCGCTGGATTTCCTGGGGCCGTAGCTCCGCGGTCGCTCCACGCGCCATGTAGATCGCACGGTCGCCATTCGCGTCGACGATCACGGTCGCGAAGGAACTCGAACTGCCGTCGAGGGTCAGGTGCTGCGCGATGCCGAACCGATCCATCCCGGCGCGTAGGAATTCACCGTGCCCGTCATCACCCATCTTACCGAAGATGCCGGCGCTGAGTCCGAGCACGCGCGCCCAACCGAGATGGTTGAGTACGAGGCCGCCCACCTGGGTACGCTCCACCGAGCCACCCGCGTCATGGGCGTCCAGAATGGTTTTTTCGTCGGCGGTGATGATTCGTGGAGCGCGGTAGAACAGGTCCACGACCATGCTGCCGCATCCTACGACGTCGAGTTTTCCGTCAGCCATGCCCGCGAAGAACTCCGGGCGCCCGCTCGAGCGCCGGATGCGCATCATATTCACTGACCCATCCGGGCTCCAGCTGCTCGGCATTGCGCTCGAACATCCGCCCCACGCGTGCCGCGAACTCCCGTCGTTCGGCGTCCTCGAGCGATGGGGTTCCCCGGGCGACTGCATCGCTCCCAACAACGCCGAGCTCCTTCAGGGCGGCCTTGTAGCACGCGATGACGGGCACGTAAGGCTTGCGCGCGCGTTTGAAAATGCAGGCAGCGCGGAGTCGTTCGACCGCGCTGCTGTAACGGGCTATTAGCTCGCCGTTTCCGGCGCGACACACCCGCCATGCTCGCTGCCATTCGCGCGGGAGGAGGTTGGCTGGGCCCGCAACCACCCCATAGGGCATCGAACGTTGGGTTACGTAGCGGTTCCATCGATGGCGCAGCGAGCCGGCGATACCTTCTGCGGGAGCGAACAGGTCGAAAATCAGGTAGGGGTCGCCTGCATAAATTGCGAACTCATGGGAAAGCTTGAAGTGCGAAGCGGCACGGGTGTAGTTGCCCAACACCGTCTTACCGGCAGTGACTTTTACCCCGCGCACGTATTCTAGCCGTGCCATCCTCTTTACATCCCGGGTGTGGAGATGGGGCGACTTGCCGGGCGCGGCGATGTCGGCGTTGTCATACAGGAATATCGGGATGGACCGGCCCAGTTTTTCGAACAGCCCGCCCACCTCGCGCTCCACGAAGTCGGGTGGTGAACTTGCGTCGCGAATCGAAAGCGGCGCAACGACCGCAGCATCGGAGTCGAGTTCGATGGCATACTTCAGATTTGCCAGAGTCTCAGCACCCGTGTGCGCGGTGATTCCGACCCACGCCTCGATTCGACGACCGATCGCGAGCGAGACGCGCCGGCATTCATCGACTACGATTCGCGAGACGGTCTGGCGTCCCCGATTGTCCATTCGGTCCCATTCGCCGGTCGTTCCAGCCGCGAATATAATATCTGCGCCTCGGCCTCCCTGAATGATGTACCGTACGGCGGCACGCTGTTCCTGCTCGAGCACCTCGCCCTTGGGCGACAGGATGGTGACGATCGGTGTCGAGAGGCCCGGGCGCGGTAGGTATTCGGAGATTGACTGCACCAGCCGGGATACTATCAAACGAAAATGGCGTGGGGCAGAGCGGAGTGCGGGGTTCCTACGCTTACCGGCTTTTTCTTCCCGGTCAGAGATGGCCGGCGGTTCTAATCCCGCGAATTCTCAGGCGCGAACGACTGTCGACCGACTCGCGTGAAGGTCGAGCTTGCGCAAAAGCTACAATACGGCGATGCCCATGTAGGTCTTGAAGGTCCAGCGCTTATCATTGGAGGCGAAGTTCTCTATGCGGCCCTCTATGCGAACCTGGTAGGTGCCGTTGGGAAGCGCGGCGGCCTTTGGCGGATTGTTGCTCCAAAGGGACTTCTTGCAGGCCTCGATAAACAGCTTGTCGATAATCGCCTTTCCCGAGCGCTGTTCGATAACGATTTCCCGGAGTTTGCCATCGGGTGCCAGCGTCGCGGTCAGGACCACGGGCTGGAGAGTATCCGGCAATTTTAGACGGGCGATGTCGTCATCGGTCTCTCGCAGCCGCACCTGACCCCACAGCTGGTCGAGCAGGCTTCCCGAGAAACTGGCGTATTGAGCAGCCTTGAGATTCATGAGTTGCTGGACAGCAGGCATCGCGTCGGTGCCCACGTGGCGCTGGCTCCCGGGGTTCCCCTCAAAAGCATGACCGTACGAATCGGTCTGGTTGGTGGCCTCGTATGCCGCGTGCGGATTGCTGATTTCGGCTACCGGTTTCGCGGACAGCGTCGACAAATCGTTCACGTAGTGGGGCGTCGAAGGCGCTTCGGGACCCGCGATATCAGACGGACCGCAAGCGCCAATCGAAGAGAGCAGGAATAGACTAAGGATGAAGCGGAGCGTTCTCACTGCTACCTTTCTGGACGCCGTCGAGCGCAAGAAGCTTGGGCCGCGAGTCATTGTAATCAGTCATGAAAGCGTCGAACAGTTCCTGGCCCAGTTGCCGCTCTTCGCGTTTCACTTCGGCGGAATGCGCATCGGCAACCGAATCACCTACCCGGGCGAGCAGTTCGAGCGCGGGAGCATAACTGAATTCCGCATTCGCGCTCCCGGTCCATCGATAGAGCCCGGTGCCTTCGGGGCGGGAGGAAAACGTCGCGCGAAAGCCGCCATCGCCCTGCGCAAGCACCCGTAGGAATTCGCCTGCGATCAAATCGATGATTTTGTGGATGCCGGGCGGTGCCACCAACGTTGGCACGGCCTCCATTGTGCTGATGGTTTCCACGGTGTCCGGACCAGACCGGAAATTCGTCGCGAAGCTCAAATCCTTGAGCCCGAAGGTCAATCCAAGCCGCGTGAGTGTGACCGACGTCCTGGTGTAATAGATGCCGTGGCCAGGTTGCGTCAGGTCGACGCCTTCCGCGGCTGCCTGATAAGCCTCGTTGAAAGGCGTCAGCAATCCTCTGCGCACCATGAAGATGGTGCGCATGCGGCCGCGATTGAACTGAGTTTCGAACCAGCGGTTGCCGTGCGAGTCGGTGACCACCGTCTTGGCCACTACCGAAGGCGCGATCGAGCGATAGAATTGATCGAGCTGCGGAAACGGTTTTAGCGAATTTGTTTGTAACTCTGCATCGAGATTGAACAGAACCACCGGGTCGCCGGAGCCAGAGAACTCATCAAGTACGTTGCGAAACTTCAAGTAGTGCTCGAGCTTAGCTGAGAAGTTGGGCAAATCGTTGTGAAAGCGATCGAGGATCGCGCGATCGTGGTGGTTGAACACGCCAGGTTGGGTGTCCCACGGCGCGCGCAGGTCGCCGTGGATGAAGCGCAACAAAGCCGCCAAAAAAGCCAACGCGCCACTGGCACCGTACGTGTCGGTGAGCAAATCGCCGCCAACTTGACCGTCGACCGCACGAATATCGCCGTCGACTGAGCCGGGGACAGGCTTAAGCGCGAAGGCGCCCACCAGGTGAAAGGGAAGTTCCGGAGTTTGAAATTTGGTGGTCAGCTCATACAAGTAGCCCTCTTGCGCTGGCTGACCGATCACGGAGACCTGATGGGCCTTCTCGGGAAGCTCGGTCCAGGCGATATCTTTGCGAGAGTACAGAGACGCGGCACGAATGAGGGTGGCCTGACGGGGCGGAAGCTGATCGAGAAGCTTGCGGACCGGCGGACTGAATTCGGGGTGCAGCCAGATTTTCCCCTGAAAATCCAGCTGCCGGTCGGCGATCGCAAGAGAACGTTGCGCGCGTGACGGACCGGGAGGCGCCAATGCTAGAACGGTGTTAAAGATGGACTCGCCCGGCGCAGAAAAGCCGGGCGCGGGTACCGGGTGGGTCGCCGGTGTCTCGGCGCGGGCGAGACCGGTCCCGGCGAGTACCAAGAGCGTCGCGCACGCTACAGAAGCGCATCGGAGTATGGCCGTAGAAAGCCGCGGAATTGTCTGGTGTGACCGCTGGTGGTATCGTTGGCGAAATGGCAATGAGTGGTTAGATTCACCTAGATGAGAACCGAAATTCATCCCGAATACCGCCGCTGTATAGTCACCTGCGCCTGCGGCAACACCTTTGAGACTCGCTCGACCGTCAAAGAGTTGCACGTCGAGGTCTGCTCGAACTGTCATCCGTTTTACACCGGCCAGCAGCGCCTGGTCGACACCGCGGGGCGCGTCGAGCGCTTCAAGCGCAAGTACGGACTGAAGTAGCATTTGAGCTCCCGCCGCCCAGGGCGTCGCACGTCTTAGGGTGACGGGAGAATGGTATTTGCGGCGGGTGATTCCCGCCGCGATTCGTTTCGGGGTCTGAAGTGCGCTCCGAGTTGGTCGAAAGATGCTCGACAAAATCAAAGGAATTGAAGAGCGCTTCGCGGACCTGGAGAAGAAACTCCAGGACCCGGCGACGATCGCCAACAATCGCGAATTCGCGCGCCTGGCCAGGGAACGTGCGCAACTGGTGGAGGTTACCGATTGCGCGCGCGAGTACCGCAAATTGCTGGATGAGGTAGCGGAGCACAAGTCGATTCTCGAAGGCGATGACGCGGAGTTGCGCGAACTCGCCAAGGCGGAGCTCCCAGCATTGCAGAAGAAGCAAGAGGCGGTCGAGCAAAAGTTAAAGCAACTTCTGACCCCGCGCGACCCCAATGATGAGAAAAACGTCCTCCTGGAAATTCGCGCCGGCACGGGCGGTGCGGAAGCATCACTGTTTGCGGGCGAACTGTACCGCATGTACGCGCGCTACGCCGAGCGCCACGGCTGGAAACTGGAGGCGATGAGTCTCAGCGATACGGGACTCGGCGGGATCAAGGAGGTGATCGCGCTTATCAGCGGACGCGGCGCCTACTCGCGTCTCAAATACGAGGGCGGGGTTCATCGGGTGCAGCGGGTGCCCGAAACCGAAGGCTCGGGACGCATCCACACCTCGGCGGTGACGGTTGCGGTCATGCCCGAAGCTGACGAAGTGGAAGTGAATATCAACGAAGACAAGGATCTGCGCATAGATGTTATGCGCGCTTCCGGGCCCGGCGGGCAAAGCGTGAACACGACCGATTCCGCGGTCCGCATCACCCATATTCCAAGCGGCATGGTTATCGTGTGTCGCGACGAGAAATCGCAGCATAAGAACAAGGGTCGCGCGCTCAAGATTCTACGCGCGCGCTTGCTGGAAAAAGCCCGCGCCGAACAGGACGCGCAAATCGCAGCTACCCGACGCTCGATGGTGGGGACGGGTGACCGGTCCGAGCGCATTCGCACCTACAACTTCCCGCAATCGCGGGTGACCGACCATCGTATCAATCTGACCATTCACCAACTCGAGCAATTTCTCGACGGCGCACTGGACCCGGTAATCGACGCTCTCGCGACCCAGGAGCAGGCACAAGCGCTCAGCGCCTGACCGCGAATGCCGCGACCGACCGCATCGAGCCAAACCCCAAAAGCGTCGGTCGTCATGGAAGCGGCTGCGGCAAGCCTGGCGGCGGCCGGGATCGAGTCGGCGCAACTCGACGCGCAGCTTTTACTGGCGGCGGCCACCCACGTCGATCGCGCGGCGTTGCTGTCGGGCAGCGTGGATCTGTCCCCTCAAACTCTTGCGCAGTTTGCACCGATGATGGCCCGGCGCACGGCGCGCGAGCCGGTGGCTTATATTCTGGGCCGACGAGAGTTCTATTCCCTGGACTTCGAAGTCAACCGCGAGGTGCTCATTCCGCGCCCGCACACGGAGACGGTGGTTGACGTGGCGCTTGAGTTCATCGCCGACCACCCGCGCGCTCGGGTCCTCGATCTCGGGACCGGATCGGGGGCAATCGCAGTGGCGCTGGCCGTAAACGCGGCTGAGGTTAGCGTCGTAGCATCTGATATCTGGCGGCCCGCGCTGGCCCTCGCCCGGCGTAACGCCGTAAGCATCAAAGTTGCGGAGCGAATCGGCTTCGTTGCGGCTGACCTTTTCGAGCGGTTGGATGCCGGGCCTCCCTTGGGGAAGTTCGATCTCGTCATCTCCAACCCGCCCTATATTGTCGACGATCAAGTCGCCCGGCTGGAGGCAGAGGTGCGGAATTTTGAACCGCTGGTGGCTCTGCGCGGAGGCCCCGACGGCTTGGATTTCTTCAGGCGCATTGCGGTCGGCGTCAAATCGCATCTGGAACGGGGCAGCCTTCTGGTGCTGGAGGTCGGCGCGGGACAGGATAGTGCGGTGGCCGCAATTCTCGCCGCGGCGGGAATGCACCCGGCCGCCGTGATAAAGGATCTGGACGGCATTGCGCGGGTGGTTACCGCGCGACCCTGAGCTCGCGATGGAAAAAATGATCATACGTGGCGGCGCGCCGCTTAAGGGGCGGGTCGTCCTCAGCGGAAGCAAGAATGCCGCGCTCCCGCTCATGATGGCATCGCTGCTGACCGATGAGCCGGTGCGAATCAGCAACGTGCCGCGGCTTTGGGACGTGCGAACCGCGATCGATCTCTTAAGCGGGGTTGGGGTCGAGGCCAGATGGGCGGGAGAGCATCAACTCACCCTGCACGCGGCGCGCGTGACCGGACACGAAGCCCCCTACCAGCTGGTCAAAACGATGCGGGCCTCCTTCTTCGTGCTGGGCCCGCTGCTCGCGCGCTCGGGCCGCGCCCGCGTCTCAACGCCTGGAGGGTGCGCGATCGGAGCCCGACCGGTGAATCTGCATATCAGCGGAATTCGTGCCCTCGGAGCGCGCGTCCAACTTCGGGGCGGGTACGTTGAGGCACATGCTGAACATCTCAAGGGCGCACGAATCTGGCTGGACAATCCCTCGGTAGGAGCGACCGAGAACATCATGATGGCGGCAACCCGCGCTCGCGGGAGGACACAGATCGAAAATGCGGCCCGCGAGCCGGAGGTCCAGGATCTCGCGAGCCTGCTCAATGCGATGGGGGCGCAGATAAGTGGCGCGGGAACGCACGTCATCGAAATCGAGGGTGTCGATCGCCTACACGGGGCCGATCACGAGACCATTCCGGATCGAATCGAGGCCGGGTCCATGATGATCGCAGCGGCGATAACCGGCGGCGATATCGAAGTTGCCAACGCTCCTGCCGCGCATCTCGACGCAGTCATGGTCAAACTGCGCGAGGCCGGAGTGGAGGTCAGCGGGAACGGCAGCTCGGGAGTGCGCGTACGGCGCAACGGGACACTCAAGCCGGTGGAGGTTCGAACGCTTCCGTACCCGGGATTCCCCACCGACCTGCAGGCGCAGATGATGGCCCTGCTTACCCAGGCCTCCGGGACCTCAGTGATCACGGAAACCATCTTCGAAAACCGCTTCATGCACGCCCCTGAGCTGATCCGGATGGGCGGCGACATCCTGATGAAGGGTCCCACCGCAGTGGTCCGCGGCCCCACCCAGCTTAGTGGCGCACCCGTGATGGCAACCGATCTGCGTGCGAGCATGAGCCTGATTCTCGCGGGTCTGGCTGCTGAAAACACCACCGAGCTAAGTCGCATCTATCATCTCGATCGTGGCTACGAGGCTCTCGATGCGAAGCTCGGCAAGCTCGGTGCTCGTGTTGAAAGAGTAAAGGACGCCCCTTGAAGCCACCAATCCTCAAGACCGGCACGGCGGAATTCCGGCGATTCATGGCGATGATGAGCGCACGACGGGACAGCGGCGCGGCCGCGCGCGTCGACGCGGTAGTAGGGAAAATTATCCGCGCGGTTCGCCGGCGCGGCGATGCGACGCTGATAGCATACACCCGCGAATTCGACGGTGTGCGAATGAGCCGCCGCCGGCTTCGCGTCACGGGCAAGGAGCTGGCGGCGGCCCTCACGAGGATCCCATCCAAGGATCGCCGCGCGCTGGAGTTGGCAGCTGCCCGCATCGCCGAGTTCCACCGACGTACACTGGCGGATTCCTTTGCGTACCGCGACCGCTTCGGCATGCGCCTTGGACAGATAGTTCGGCCTCTTCGGCGGGTGGGTATCTATGTGCCGGGAGGCAGCGCAGCGTATCCGTCGTCGGTTTTGATGAACGCAATTCCCGCACGCGTGGCCGGAGTCGAGGACATCGTCATGGTTTCGCCACCTACCCGCGGAGGCGAGCGCGAAGTGGTCATGGCAGCGGCGGCGATTGCAGGAGTCACCGAATATTATCGGGTCGGCGGCGCGCACGCCGTGGCGGCACTTGCCTATGGCACTGCGAGCATCAAACCGGTCGACAAGATCGTCGGGCCGGGCAACGCTTACGTGCAGGCGGCAAAGCGGATGGTCTATGGGGCGGCTGATATCGACAAAATGGCCGGTCCCAGCGAAGTCATGGTCATCGCAGATTCGAGCGCGAATGCGCCGTGGGTTGCTGCAGACCTGATCGCGCAGGCCGAGCATGGGTCCGGTGATGAAACCGCCATGCTGCTGACGACCTCGGCGCGGCTGGCACAAGCAGTGGCGATGGCGCTCGCTGGGGCGCTGCGCTCGCTGCCGCGGGCAGTGGCGGTGAGGCGGGTGCTGGCAAATCGGGCGGCGTTGGTGGTCGTGCGCAACCTCGCGCAAGCATTCGAGATTGCCAACCAGATCGGCCCCGAGCACCTGGAACTCGAAATCCGCGACCCGCGTCGCTGGCTCAAGCAGGTCAAGTCGGCCGGAGCGGTATTTCTGGGTGCTTTAAGTTCCGCGCCGCTTGGCGACTATATTGCCGGCCCCAACCATGTCCTCCCCACGGGAGGCGCGGCGCGATTTGCCTCGCCGCTGGGTGCATACGATTTCCTTAAACGAACCAGTATAATCGAGGCTTCGCGGCAGGCGGTCGACACCCTGGCGCCGATGGCTGCGCAACTCGCACGGATGGAGGGGTTCGAGGGCCACGCGCGTGCGATGGAGATGCGTTTGGGAGCGCCGAGCAGGGTCGAGGCGTGAACACAGATGGCGGCAAAAGTAAAATCTGCCCGTAAACCGAGCGGGCGCAGAGTCACGCCCGTCGTTATCGGACCGAACTCACCACAGCGGGCGGCGGAACTGGAACGCAAGACGCGCGAGACGCAGGTTAAGGTTGCGCTCAAAGTCGACGGCACCGGCCACGGCGAGATCGCGACCGGGGTTCCTTTTCTCGACCACATGCTCGAAAGCTTCGCACGCCATGGGTTCTTCGACCTCAAGGTCGAAGCCCACGGCGACCTGCACATCGACGAGCATCATACGGTCGAAGATGTGGGCATTGTGCTGGGTCGCGCCTTTCGGCAGGCGCTGGGCGATCGCTCTGGAATCCGCCGCTTTGGTGAGGCGACAGTGCCGTTGGACGAAGCCTTATGCACGGCGGTGGTGGATATCAGCGGCCGCTCGTACCTTTCGTACGAAGTACCGGTGGCGCAAGAACGGGTTGGTAACTTTCCGACGGAGCTGGTGCAGGACTTCATGAAGGCATTCAGCGATGAGGCCGGCATCAACCTGCATCTGCACCTCCGCGCCGGCCGCAACCCGCATCACGTTATCGAAACCGTGTTCAAATCGTTCGCGCGGGCAATGGATCAAGCGAGCTCGCTGGAACCCCGGGTTTCGGGAGTGCTTTCCACCAAGGGGACGCTAGCGTCCTAGCCCCAATCGGTTTTGTTTAACAAGTTCACTGTCATTCCTGCAATCGACTTGAAGGGCGGCGAGGTTGTTCGCCTGTTGCGCGGCGATATGGCGCAGACAACGGTTTACGGGCGGGAACCGGCGACCGTGGCCCGAGAGTTCGAAGCGGAGGGCGCGCAGCTGATTCACGTCGTCGATTTGGATGGTGCGATTGCGGGCGAGCCGCGGAATCTGGGAGCGATTCGCACCATTCGCGAGGCGGTGAAGTGCGCGCTCGATGTGAGTGGCGGGCTGAGGACCATAGGGTCAGTGCGGGCAGCTTTTGCAAGCGGCGCCAACTATATCTCGATAGGCTCCGCGGCGATTCTCAGGCCGGAGCTGCTCACCGACGCCTGCCGCGAGTTTCCGGGGCGTGTGATCGGCTCGCTAGACATCCGCGGCGGCAGGCTGGCGATCAAGGGATGGGTGGAGAGCAGCCAGCTTTCCGCTGCGGATGCGCTGGCTCGCTTTAAGGCAGCGGGCGTGGTGGCTGTGACAGTAACCGATATATCGCGCGATGGAACCGAAGAGGGGGTCGACGCAGCTGCGATGATCGGACTGGCACGCGGCAGCGGCATTCCGATCATCGCTTCCGGCGGGATAGCGAGTCTCGCCGACCTCGCAATCCTGGCCAGTTCCTTTAATCAGGGAATTATCGGCGTCGTGGTGGGTCGTGCGCTTTACGAGCGGCGTTTCAGTCTGGTCGAGGCCCTATCCGTATCCGGCTAGCGGCCGGATCTAGGTCGGCGCCGAAGATGAGCCGAAGAGGCTCCCAGCTGCAGAAGAAAAAAACTGATCCCGGTGCTCAAGGCGGGACGCTCGCAAAGGCCGCTCGGCCGGTTTCGTGACGACACCGTCGCTTGGAGCGGCCGAAGGTTCAACGAAGCTCACGGCCGCTCGGCTAGTGGTCCACGGTGTCGTTTCAAATCAAGGCCTGGCTTTGCTATACGCCATTCGTGAGCAACTCAATACCCGAACAAATCATCGCAGCAGCCGGGAAAGACGGTCGCGCGGCGCTCTCTGAAATCGAGTCCAAGCAAATCCTGCAGGCCATCGGCATTGAGGTGGCAATTCCGGAGGTTGCCAGGACCGCAGACGCGGCAGCGACCGCAGCGGCGCGGATGGAATTTCCTGTCGCACTGAAAGTCTTGTCGCCGAGCATCAGCCACAAGAGCGACGTTGGTGGCGTCCAGCTCGGCCTCGCTTCGCCCCAGAGTGTGCGCGACGCTTTCGCGCTGATTCGTGACAACCTTGCGGCAAGGGCGCCGCAGGCAAGGTTCGAAGGAGTCGCGGTGCAGCCGATGGCGGCGCCAGGTGGCGTCGAGCTGATCGCGGGAGTGACCCGTGACGACCGGTTCGGACTGATGGTGATGGTGGGACTGGGCGGGGTTCATGTGGAGGTGTTGAAAGACACCACCTTGCGGCTGGCCCCGCTGAGCGCAGCCGACGCGCGTGCGATGCTCGCGGAGCTACGCGGTGCGGCACTGCTAAGGGGGGTTCGCGGCCGGCCGGCAGCGGACGTGGACGCGATCGCCGAGCTTCTGGTGCGGCTGTCGGATTTTGCGGTCGCGCATCCGGAAGTTCAGGAGATGGATCTCAATCCCATCTCTGCGTACCCGCGCGGCGTTGCGGTTCTCGATGCGCGCGTACTGGTCGGAGCGCCGCACCACAAGCCGCCCGCCGATCCACATCGCGCCGCCCGCCTGGAGAACCTCAGGCGCGCGTTCAATCCCCGTTCGGTAGTCGTGATCGGTGACAAGCGGATGGGCGGCTTCATGTGGCTGCGTTCGATGTCGCAGCTCAAGACCAAGTTGTATTCCGTGCAAATCGATCCCAATGAGATTGCCGGCATCGAGGCAATGGGAATTACCAATTACAAGACCCTCGCGGAAATCAAGGACCCCATCGACTATGCGGTGAGCGCGGTGCCGCGGCAGGTGGCGGGACGTATCCTGCGCGATTGTGTCGCAAATCATGTCGGTTCGATTGGATTCTTCACCTCGGGGTTCTCGGAAACCGGTGAAGAGCTGGGCCAGCGACTGGAGGCTGATCTGAGGGAGGTTGCGCTCAATTCCCCGATCGCGCTTGTCGGCCCCAACTGCATGGGGCTCTACAGCTCGGCGGTGGGGCTCAAGAATTTTCCCGATGAAAAGGTCAGCGACGGCGGAGACGTCTGTTTCATCTCGCAAAGCGGTACCCACACGATAAATTTCTGCATTCAGGCGGAGGCGCGCGGGATCAGGGTCAATAAGGCAGCCTCCATCGGTAACGTGCTGATCTTGGAGGCCGCCGACTATCTCGACTTGATGGCCGAAGATCCCGCCACCCGGGTGATCGGGATGTACGTGGAGGGCGTCCGCGACGGACGGCGGTTCTTTGAGAGCCTTAAGCACGCGGCGGCGAAGCACCCAGTAGTTATATGGAAGGGCGGAATGACCGAGGCGGGCGCGCGTGCCACTTTTTCGCACACCGGATCGCTCGCCACTGCCGCGGCGGTGTGGCGCTCGATGGTACGGCAGGCCGGCGCAGTGGAGGCGGCCGGTCTCGACGCGATGCTCGACGCGGTCGAGCTGCTCGCGCGCGGACGAGCAATGAAAGGGCGCGGGATGGGCCTGGTCGCGATGACCGGTGGACAATCGGTGGTGATCACTGACACGTTTGCGGGTGCAGGCCTGGAAATTCCCGCCTTGTCGGATGCGTCTTACGATGAGCTCAAAACCTTCTTCAACGTAATCGGCGGGAGCTACCGAAATCCGCTCGACGCAGGTGGAACAATCGGGTCCGGGATTCATCCCGGAGGCCTCGATCGGATTCTGGCCATCCTCGACCGCGATCCGGTTATCGACTCGATTGTGCTCGAGATCGGGACCGGTTTCCGGGCGCAGCGCTGGGCCACGCATGAAGACGAACTTTTGACCTTGCTGGACAAACTGCGCGAGTTTGGCAGCTCTTCACAAAAAGCGTTTGCAATAATTTTGCATCCGGCGCACGTCGAGGGGATTGTGGCGCGTGCCAAGGAATTGGCGCGTCAACGCGGCCTGGTAGTATTCGACAGTTTTGAGCGGGCGGCGAGCGCTTTTGCCACTGCGGCCAGCTACTGGCAGGGCAGGGCGACGAGCTGACGGGCTAAT
The DNA here is from genome assembly GCA_036495685.1 of Candidatus Binataceae bacterium. Classification (NCBI taxonomy): domain Bacteria; phylum Candidatus Binatota; class Binatia (SeqCode); order Binatales (SeqCode); family Binataceae (SeqCode); species Binataceae bacterium (SeqCode). The sequence goes on from DASXMJ010000191.1 coordinate 120,508, forward strand.
CAGGGCCCGAACCTGGGGTACGCGCGACCGGGGGTGGACGACGATTCGCGCCGACGACCGTCCCGCAGCCCCGCGACGATCGTGGATATTCGATTTCTCAGCCGGGCGGGGAAATGATCGTGAGCCTGCTGCCCCGCGCGTCGCCGTCGAGGAGCGCGATCCAATGGCCGCGCGGAGACCAGCTTGCCTGCACCATGCCTTGGGCCGGACCGTACGCGACCTGAAATGCGCTGTCGGTGCGTTCGGCATAGACGATCAGCTTGCGCATCGCAACTGGAAGCGCGGGTTCGAAGGTTTGCAGGAGAACCCGATCGGTCGGACCCGTGTGCAACATCACGCTCTCGGCAATCATCGGAGGTACTGTCCGGAACCCCAGCTGTCGCACATCGATTTCGGGTTTATCCGGGTCAAAGACCGCCAGCTCTGCGATCACCGGTCCCAACGGGTGTTCCGCAATAATCTTCCAGGTCAGTTTCTGATTTCCAAAGGCCAGAATCGGACCATTTCCCACGTACGACGCGGCCCCGCTCGAGACCGCGATGAGCCGGTCTTTCCCGGAAGAGATGTCGTGCTCGAATACGCCGCGGCTTTTGCCGTTGACTGTTTGGACAAAGAGAAACGCATTCTCCCCTTCCGGCTCCCAGCCCAGCACGTTCACCGGAGGTTTTGCCGACAGGGGAACACAGGTCGATCTGCGGCGATCGACCAGGGTCGGAGGAGCGGTCGAATCGCCCATTCCGACCGCGTAGACGCCGCTCGGGCTCCACTGGAGCGCTGAAATCGCGCACGGCAGCGTGAGCGGCGCGACCGAACCGGCACCGGTGACTACCAGCAGTTGCAGACCTGCCGAAGGCTTTGGCGGTGGCGTCACCGGTTCGCCGGCATCGGGCGAGGCGGTAAATGGGGTTGGAGAGGGTTCAGGTTGCGGACGAAGTGCGATTGCGAGCGTGCTGTTGCTAAGCCAGTGCATGCTGACCAGGTCGTAAACCCCGTCGAAGTAGGTGATGGCATGGCCGGGACCCGAAGCGATGAGATCGCGGAGCACGATGTCGAGGCGCCTCTCTCCGGGGACTGCCACCGCGGTGGCGAAGGTCATTCCATCAGGACTCGCGGCGGCGTCGACAATAGTCCCTTGCTCGGCGGCATCTGGTCCGATTTCTGCAGCGAGGATTCGCTGGTTGCGCCAGCCCTGGCCGCTGAGGCCGATTACCGTCACGTGACCGGCGATGGTCCCGGTAACCGCGATCTCGGTACCGTTTTGCAGCCATTGCGGCGGCCGCCCCTCGATTGGCTCAAACCCCAGAGGCATCGGCAGGCTAGCGAGCACGTGAACCCCGTTGGTGATCGCGAGAGCTGAAGTGGCAGCGATGGACACGGGGGGCGATGGCGCCGGAGGTTTCGCAGAGGAGCAAGCAGCGAGAGCAATTGCGGCCGCGAGCGAGATGCCGATGAGGGAAGGCCTGACCATCAAAAGCATCTAGTCTAGATGGCGCGGTCCGAAAAGGCGACCGTGCTATGGTGTACGGCATGTTCAGCTGGAAAGCGCTGTGGATAAGCCGCGAGGCGCGGGTCGCAGGACTAATCGTGGTGCTTGGCGTGGTCGGGGAGGTGATGTTTCGTCACCATGAGCCGACGCTCGGTGCGATTCTTCTTCTGGCGGCAGTTGCGGTTGCAGGAGGTTTCTGGACTTTCGTGGTCAGGCCGGCGCTTATCCCGCGCGACTCGGTCTTGATGTTGCGGCTAGCTGGTTCGATCCCGGAAGACATCCGGCGTTCGCCTTTCGATCAGCTTTTCCATCGTCACACCATAGGTCTGCGCCAGCTGCGATACGGCCTCGAGGCGGTAGTGTCGGACAATCGGGTGCGCGCCGTCGTGGTGCAACTTGCAGCGGTCGAGGCGGGTCTTGCGACCGCACATGAACTGCAGCGCCTGCTCCTCGCGACGGTCGCAGCGGGCAAGCGGGTCACCGCGGTGATGACCGGCGATTCGCCCAGTCTCATGGAATACCTAATCGCCTCCGGGGCCTCGGAGATCGTGATCAATCCAGACGCGATGCTGGTGCTGCTGGGCGTCACCATCGCGAGTCCATTCCTGCGTGAGGCGCTCGAACATGTCGGCGTCAGGGTTCAGACGCTGCAGTGGAAGCAATACAAGGGCGCCGCGGAAATGCTAACGCGCGACCACATGTCCCCCGAGCTGCGCGAAAGTTTGGAAGCGATCATTCAGGACCGCCAGAAGGTGCTGGTCGATGCTCTCAAGGAAGCGCGGCGCCTGGAGCCAGAGCGCGCTCGCGAGCTGTTGTCAGCCGGCTTTTTGAGCGCCCGTGCGGCACGTGAGGGAGGACTGGTCGACCGCGAGGGCTATCTCCAGGATGTGCGCAAGGAACTGGACCTTAGCGGTAAAGGTAAACAGGAAATCGGCTTCGGCCGGTATCTGCGGCGGGTCAGCTATCTACATGAACGGGGGGTTCGCCCACGGATCGCTGTAGTTCTGGGTAACGGTCCGGTAATCGCCGGCGAACCACCACCGCGCAGCGAATTTATTTCGGGTGAAACGACCGCTGATGAGATCAATCGCGCCGCGCGGGACGAACAGAATCGAGCCATTGTGTTTCGCATCAACTCGCCTGGAGGATCCGCGGTCGGCTCCGACCTGGTGTGGCGGGCTGTGCGCGAAGCGCAGGAACGCGGCAAGCCGGTTATCGTATCGATGGGCGAGGTGGCGGGCTCGGGTGGTTACTACGTGGCGATGGGCGCCGACTCAATCGTGGCCGAACCTGCCACCATTACCGGCTCCATCGGCGTGGTCTACATGAAGCTTGACCTGTCGCGAATGTTGTCCAACCTCGGGGTACGATTCGACTACGCAAAAACTGCGCAGAGCGGTGATGCGCTGTCGCTGTCGCGCGCAATGAGCGAAGCGGAACTTGAACAGCTCAACAGTGCGCTGGGAGAAGTGTACCGAAACTTTACTGCCAAGGTGTCGCAAGGCCGAAAACTCAGCGCCGAGCAGACCGAGGAGGTGGCCCGCGGGCGAGTGTGGAGCGGGATTGCGGCCAGAGAGCGTGGATTGGTCGACGAACTCGGCGGCTTCAGCAGAGCGGTGGAACTGGCACGCGAAAAGGCAGGAATTCCGCCGGGGCACGCGCATCAGCTGGTTGTGTATTCCGCGCGTGAGCCGCTGTTCTCAATCCGCAATCTGCTTTCACCGGCGCGTGTTCCAGCGCGATGGGACGCGGCGCCAGAAGCGCTGGGCCTGCCTTCCGACTGGGCACCGGCGCTCCTCCAGCTGCTGACGCGGGGCGGGATACTCCTGCTTAGTCCGTTCCTGCGCGGCTGATTACAGCGGTGAGCGTTGCAGCTCTTCGCGAATGGAATACATCTTCTGGCGCGCCTCTGTGACGTAGGCATCGAGGTTGCGGCGGTGGTTGGCGAATATGCCATCCGGTGATCCATCGAGCACGATCAACGGTTTCATCATCGCGGCTTTGTGAAGCGCATCGATGCTGTCGTCGAAGAGTTTGGTGAGGATCGGGTCGTCTTTCAGGGTGCCCTGATACTCGCGCTCCAGCGCCATCATGGAATAGTACATCACGTGCGCGTAGCCCTGGGCATGATAGAAATAGTGATCGCAATCCCAGGAGCGTACCGGACTGCCGTCGTCCTGGGTAGTGCGATACAGGTTTGCGTGCGCGTCGCCCAGCAGGTCGGTCCAGACCTGAAAGAGGCGGATGAGCTCGACCGCGCGCAGGTTGAGCTCGCGGGAGGTTGGGGGCGTGGTGTGCAGCCCGGCGACGTAGGCGCGCAGGCGCGCGGCACCGTCTGCGTATTTGCCCTCGGGTGACGGGAGTATCCATTTCTCGGCGTCGTTGCGAAAGTCGGTGTCGGCGGTAACCAGGTTCTGGTCATACTGGTTGGAAGAGACCTTGGTGAGGTGATCCTTGAAAACTCGCATCGTCTCGCGCATCGCCATGATGATTCCTAACTGGCGATCGGAGTTGTTGTCGGCCATCACTTTGGGACCCCACAGGTACAGATCGTTGGGACGCCATCCGAAGCCGGTATGGAGCTCGTGGTCAATTATCGCCGCGAGGGTAGTGGCGAATATTTCTCCAGGCACCGTCGGCTTATCGGGTGGAAATTGAGCCGTGAGATCGAGCGGAAGACGGTTGTGGTGAATTTGCCCAAAATGCAGCGCTAGGTTGCCTCCAATCCAAAGTAACAAGGCAGCAACAATCGCGATGATCAGGTTTCTGCGGGTCAGCATGTTCGCGATATATCTACCCGCGCGCACTCACCATGCAAACGCAGGAGCTTTGCTGCAGGGTTTGGGCAACCCCTGCCAACTGGTCTCAGCGCTAAGATCGCGTTCGAGCACGCAGGCAGCGGCTCTTCTCCCGGACCGCTCAAACCCAACAGCCTAATGGAGTGACAAGCTTGGTTGATGATTTTGCGCGCGCAGTCCAAAACGCGCGCCATTTCACAACGTTCTGCTAGAGCTTGCCCAGCATTCTTCCCAGGAGTCCGCCGCCCCTTTTCGCCACGTCGGCAGGCGCTATCAGCGTGACGCTGTCGACCGGCTTGCCGTCCGCAACGACCTGGGCGGTGCCGATCTGCTGGCCGGCCTTAACCGGCGCGTTTATCGAAGCCGGCAAATTGTAGGTAATGCTGACGTTTTTCTTGGACTCCCCACGCCTGGAAAAGATGGCCGCATCCGTCGCAAACACCGGCGCCACACGCGGTACGGCACCGTCAGCAATCGCTACGGTCTGAGATGCGGGCGTACCTTTCTTTACGATGCTGGCCATCTCGTAGTCGGTGAAGCCCGCGGACATCAGTTCAGCAGCGACTTTGAAATTCGTAAGTTTGTGCGGCGTTCCGAGCACGACCGCGATCATTCTTAGGTTTCCGCGCTTAGCGGTCGCGGCCACATTGAAACCCGCTTTGTCGTAGAAGCCGGTCTTCAAGCCGTCACAGCCGGGGTAAGTGCGGACCAGGTGATTGGTGTTGCGGAGCTCGAAGGCGCCGCCGCGGAATGGAGCCGTATCAATCGATGACCATCTGACAACCTCAGGATACTTGAGCAGCTCACGAGCGAGCAGCGCCTGATCATACGCACTGGCGACATCGGCCTGCTCGCCGGGACCCGGAGGCAGCCCGTGAACCGAATAGTAATGGGTATCCTTCATCCCAAGCGCCCCCGCCTGCCGATTCATCAACTGCACAAATGCAGGCCCCGACCCGGCTACATACTCGGCTATTGCCAAGGAAGCGTCGTTGGCGGAGTGCACGACGACTGCCTTCATCATGTCATCAAGCGAGAAGACCTCGCCTTCTTTCAAGTACACTTGCGAGCCGCCCATCTTGGCGGCCTCGCGCGAAGTAGTGATCTGATCGGTCAACTTTAGGCTGCCGTCGTGGAGCTTTTGCGCAACCACCATCATCAACATCATCTTGGCGAGCGACGCGGTCGGCCATGGCTGATGGTCGTTCTTTTCGAAAATGAAGGTGACGCTGCTTGGTTCCATCACCGCCGCTTCGACGTAGGCCTCGTCCGAAGCTTGGGGCGCAACGGCTTTTGCGGCGGCCGCATGCCGATGATGTCGCGCCGCCAGCGCCTGAGACGGGACGCCCACCGTCAGCGAAAGCACCGCGACCGTCAGCAGCAAAACGCCACCCGCAAGACTTAAACGATTATCAACTTGATTGGACGACGAGAACCGCCTCATACCTCCACCTCCCAGCACGGATCCTCTTCAAACAAAATCCGCCTAAAGAGGGTGCTGAGCAAGAGGGGTTAGAAGCGATCTGCACTCCAGAACAACGAATTGTCGCTCGCAAATAGCTCAAACGCGCGAGCGGCGGCACGGTCCGGCGACAACCCGAGCCGTCGGCCCAGTTTTTCGGCCGAAACAATGCGCCACATGTAGTTATTGTCTTGGTGATAGGTGACCGTCCCTCCTGCGGCTGTCAGGCGGCTTTCGAACGACTTGTCGTGAGCGGTATGGGTGACAAGCAGCACGCCGGCGGGAGCGCTCGCAGCCGTCCCCTCGGTAAGGAAGGCCGCCCTCCGATGGTCCCCCTGCAAGCGATGCAAGCATCGCGCTCCGGCGGCAACTTCGCCTAGGTGCTGAAAGAGCGTCACGAGATCGTCTTCCATGCTATCGCTATACCCGTACTCCATCACCATCGTAACCCCATAGAATCGCGTTACCCGCACATAGGCAGTGGGGCGCGTCCTACTGCGTGCGATGATGAAATACTCCGTGCACCCATCGCCCGGTTGGTTCCCCGCGAAGGTAAGGTTGCCCTGCCAGTCGGCCGCATCGCGCACGGCGCTGATGTTGAAACGGCCCGAGTAGTCACGATGAATCGAAGCGATAGCGTCGAGGTCGCGCGCGGGGTCGAAGACGTCGATGATCTCACATGCGCCGGGAGAGCGTAGTGCGGCCGCGTTCGCGAGCACGCTGAATTTGCGGCCTACCTCACCCCAGCCGAACTGGTTGTAGAAGGTCAGGCGTTCGGCGAACAGCAGCGAGACTTCGAATTGCTCGCGCTCCAGGGTGTCGACCGCCATGCGCATCAAAGCAGATGCGACCCCCTGGTGGCGATAATCCGCACGCGTGAATACCGACCCGATTCCACCCATCGGCGTCGCCCGACCATCCAGCCGCACCGCACGGTCGAAGATCTGAACGGCGGCGACCAACGCGTGGCCGTCCCGGGCGATCAAGCACAACTCATCCCTGAATTTCGGATCGTTCTTGTTGTAGCGCGCGAAGAATTCGCGGTCGTTGTACCACAGCCCCAGAAGGTCGAGCACTTCGTCGCGCTCGCTGTGGCGTGCCGCCCGAAGTTCCATCACTCAGTGGATGTCGTAGTGCAACTGGACCGGGTGCCCGTCGCGCATCACGGTTATGTCTACCGCTGAGCGGGACTGGATGGTTGACAGGAGCCCCACCGCTTCGGCAGGATTTTCCAGCTGTCGGCCGTCGATCGCAGTCAGCTGGTCGCCGTCCTCGAGGCCGAGGTCCTCGAACACCGAGCCGGGTTCGATTTCCTGAAGGGTAAAGCCGCTGCCCTTGCCGTTCTGAATGTTGGGGATGGCGTGGATTTGGGTGAAAAGCTCCGCCGAGTGCGACAGCGCGTCCTTGAGTTCGTCGCGCTTTAGGCCGTAGCGATTTTCCCCCTCGTCTTCGACGTTCACATCGGGGACGTCGTCGCTGTCGTTTGCGGATTTCTTCCCGAAGTTTGCGGTGGGCAGCGGGAACCTCGGATTGATATGAATGAATGGCTTACGCACGCCGGTTTGTGAAGCCGCACTTCGCACGGTCTCCACGCCCGACGGCATGCTCTCGTTGGGAATGTCCAGGGCGACCTGCTGACCGCCGCTCAACACGATAATCCGGCTCTTCTGCACGGAAAGCAATTTGCCCGCGTTGGGAATTTCGTCGCCGACGGTATATAGCGACTGGTCGCCGTTCTGGTCTTCGATGATCGCGAACGGACGCTCGCGCGTAGCCAGTGAGGTACCGAGCAGCTTGATGTGAAGATCGACCGAGGTAATGACGGGCGCGGCGGTCTCCTGCGGGACCAGGTTGAACACATCCCGCTTCGCGATCCGGTCATAGTAATCGCGCGAATGAGTCATGCCGCCGCTGCCGGTCACGACCGCGGCGGGAAGGGCAGGGGCGCCTTGCAGACTCTGCAGGATTATCTCGTTGACCGAGCGCGCCGCAAAGTAGGCGACTGCCGCAATCAGCAGGAAGTTAAAGGCGACAATGTGTCTTTGCGTCAGTCGAAACGGCATCACAACATCGCTTCCGAGTCGTACGAGCTTCCCTGCACCAGCCGTTTCACGTCGTAGTTCCAGGGCCCTTTCCATCGATCGATCACAAGGCTGCCGCAAGTGCTGCCCTGGCGGACCAAATCGAGGAGCCTTAGCAGATAGATGCTCTCATCGTCGCCGCGTTTATTCAATTGGCGGGCGCGCTCGAGTCCGCTGACCGCGATGGCTAGCAATTCACTGCCTAATTCCCGCAGGGTGATCTTCCCCGCACGCGCGGCCAGGCCAGCTCGCTGAGCCGCGTCGGTGATAGACAGCCTCTCGGCGAAGGTCCAGCGCTTTACGAGATCCCACGCGCCCTGAATACAGTCATCATTGTATAGGACTCCCTTGAGCAGGGCCGGGAGGGCAAGCATCAGGGAGGGCGGCTGGCTGTCGGCGGTCCGGACCTCGATATACTTCTTCACGCGCACCTCGGTGAAAATGGTGGTGAGGTGATTGCCCCAGTCTTCGAGCGTCGCACGCTCCTTGCCCCATCCGCGCGACATATACTGGCGAAAGGTGATGCCGGGCGGTTGGGTCAGATCGATGTAACGATGCTCGCGGATAAGAAAATACATCGGCACGTCGAGGGCGTACTCGACATAGTCCTCAAAGGAGGTGTCTTCGCGCAGAGCAAATTCCAGTACCCCGCTGCGATCGGGGTCGGTCTCGCTCCAGATGTGCCCGCGAAAACTCAGGTAGCCATTTAGACCGCCGTCCGAGAGCGGAGAGTTTGCGAAGACCGCGTAGATCAGAGGTACCAGGCCCATACTGACACGCAACTTGCGCATGGCGTCGGCCTCGTCCCCGTAATCCAGGTTAGCCTGCACTCCAGCGGTTTGCTTCATCATCCGCTGGCCGAGGCGGCTCTTGCGGGCCATGTAGGGATACATGATGCGGTAGCGCGTCTTGGGCAGCAGCTCGATCTCGTCGATTCGGCTGACCGGCTGCATGCCCAACCCGAGAATGGTCGCACCGGATTCGCGGCACACATTCATCAATTGCTCGACGTGGAGACTGAACTCGCGCTGCGCACAATGAATCGTGTCGCACTGTTCTCCAGACAATTCGATCTGACCACCGGGTTCGATAGTGATCGAGGAGCCTTCACCCCGGAGAGCAAGCACGCGGCCTTCTTCAGTCTCTGGCTCGTAACCGTGGCGATCCGCCAGGCGCTTCAGGATCCGTTCAACACCACGGGGACCGGAGAATGGCAGGGCGGTGCCGTCCTCGGCCGACACGGCGATCTTCTCGTACTCGGTACCCACGCGCCATTCGGAGCGCGGCTTGGAGCCTGATTGAAAATAGCGAATCAGATCCTCTTTTTTTTCAACTAAGTCGCTCATCGTTGGGGCTCCCAAAAAGAGGCCTGCCCGTCAAGCGCGCCTATCATGGCCCCCTCAATTGGCCGACGCAAGCCGGTTTCAATATGCCACTGTCGTGCGCGTTGCGCGTAGGTTCGTCAGCTCACTGGATTGTGGTGGACCCAAGCGAACATTAGGATTCGCGAAGCGAACAGCATGGAAGAGTGAGGACGGTATGAGCGATCTGGTGCTTGCGATCGACCAGGGAACCACCGGCACTACGGTTTTTGTGATCGATTCCAGGGGACGCGTCCGAGGTCGAGCGTACCGGGAGATTCGCCAGTACTACCCGCGCCCTGGATGGGTTGAGCACGACGCCGAAGAGATTGCGCACTCCGCGATTAGTCTGGCGAAGGCCGCGATGAAAGCGGCACGCGCCAAGGCCAGCGACCTGCGCGGGATCGGAATCACCAATCAGCGGGAGACCTTCTTGCTCTGGGAACGGCGCTCGGGCAAGCCGCTCCATCGCGCCATCGTCTGGCAATGCCGCCGCAGTGCGGCTATCTGCCGATCGCTGCAGGAGCGCGAAAATGAAGTGACCGAGCGCACCGGCCTGCTCATAGATCCGTATTTCTCGGGGACCAAGCTTAAGTGGTTGCTCGACGAGCGGCCCGCATGGCGCTCGCGAGCAGAACGCGGGGAGCTTTGTTTCGGAACCATCGATACGTGGCTTGCATTCCGGCTCTCGAAAGGCGCCAGCTTCGTTACCGACTACACCAACGCCTCGCGCACTATGCTGCTGAACCTGGAGCGACTGGAGTGGGACGATGAAATGCTGGCCATGCTTGGTGCGCCGCGCGAGATGCTCCCGGCGGTAGTCAGTTCGCGCGGGCCGATGGCGGAGACGGCAGCGGGCACTATAGGTTCCCGACCGGTACCGATTGCCGCGTTAATTGGCGATCAGCAATCGGCGTTGTATGGGCAGGGCGCGGTACATGCGGGACACTCAAAAGCGACCTATGGCACGGGCGCCTTTTTACTGATGAACACTGGTAACGAACGTGTTCGATCCCGCCATCGTTTGTTGGCCACTGCCGCACTTGGGCCCGACGGTGCGCGTGCATTCGCGCTGGAAGGATCTGTGTTCGTAGCAGGCGCGGCTATTCAGTGGCTGCGCGATGGCCTCGGGCTCCTGAAACGAGCTGCGGACAGCCTCGCCCTGGCGCGCCGCAGCCGGGATCGAACGCAAGTCTACATGGTTCCCGCCTTCGTGGGACTTGGCGCGCCGCACTGGGATTCGGCGGCGCGCGGCGCGATCCTTGGGATCACGCGTGGTACCACGCGCGCTGACCTCGTGCGCGCGGCGCTGGACAGCATCGCTTACCAGGTAGGGGACGTGTTTTCGGCAATGGAGCAGGATACCGCCCGCGCGATGAGCGAACTGAGGGCAGATGGTGGCGCCAGCATGAATCCGTATCTACTGCAGTTTCAGGCTGACATCATCGACAAGCCGGTGCGCCGGCCGAAGATGGCGGAGACGACGGCGCTTGGCTCCGCGATGCTTGCCGGCCTCGCGACGGGGGTGTGGGGACATCAGGGCGAGCTGGAGGTTTTTCATCGGGGCGCAAAGGTCTTCCACCCCAAGATGAACAGCGCTACGCGCGAGGCACTGCTCGCGGGATGGCGCGACGCGGTCGCGCGCGTGCGGCAGCCCGCCCTGTGCGTTGCGCCGTGAGGTATTTTCAGTAAGGGTTCTGGAGCTATGCTTCCGCGAGTCTCGGTTCTCTTTCCTAACCAGTTTGAGGAAGCCGCAATCGCCCTGGGGCGCGCGTTTGTTCGAGATCCGGCACTGATGGCGATTTTACCGGAGAGCGTAGTTTCCGAGCCGGGTGCACGTGTGCGCCGGCTCACGGAGGTGTTTCGCGCAGCCCTGTCGGTTCAGCGTCGCGAAGGCGAGCCGGTGTTGGGCGTGCTCGACGACGGCAAGGTGGCAGGCGCCGCAGTCATAGCGGGGGGTGGTGCGGCGTCGATTCTGACGCTGCTCGGTTTCGGGCTGCCATTCATGCCGCGGATGATTCGCGCAGTCGGTTGGGGCGGTACGATGCGGGCCCTGCAGTTGACCGACACCCTGGCGCGCAACCATCCGCCGCAGCGACACATCTACCTTAACTTCCTGGGCGTCGATCCGGAGCACCAGGGCAAGCATTACGGAATCGCCCTACTCGATGCCCTGCGCGAACTCGCCATGCAGCGAACCGACCTGGCGGGCGTCTACCTCGAAACCGCGACTGAAGCGAATGTGCCGTACTATTCGGCGCATGGCTACCAGGTTATCGGCGAAATGTATCCCCTAGGCGTAAAGTTCTGGCGGATGTTCCAGGCCAAGCCAGGCTGAATAGGCCTCCCGCATGGCAGACAGGCGGTCTTATGGGGCGCGGTTTGCTTCGCATCGAATGGCCGCGAACTATCGGTTCAGACCCGACTACTCAAGCGAAGTCTACGACACCCTGTCAGTACTGCTGCCCGCACGACCGCGAAACTTGCTTGATGCCGGATGTGGTCCGGGAAAAATCGTGCGTGGGTTGGTCGACCAGATCGATCGCGCGGACGCGGTTGACCCTTCTGAAGGGATGTTGCGACTCGCCCGTTCTTTGCCCGCAGGCGACGACCCAAAGATCCGGTGGGTATCAGCGCGAATCGAAGAGGCGGAGCTTAGTCCTCCTTATGGACTGATAGTCGCTGCGGCGAGCATCCACTGGATGGAACTGGATCGCGTGCTGCCTCGATTTAAGGAAAGTCTGGCAGACGGAGCTTTTCTGGCCGTGCTCGATGGTGATGCGCCGATCGACCCGCCGTGGGAAGGGGAGGCGACGCGATTCATGCTGGACTTCCTGGAGAGCATCGAAGGGGAGCGGCCTAAATGGTGGGCCACTGCGAGTCAGCGGCTGCGGCAACCGATACTCGACCATCCAACCTTTGAATGCGTGGGCACGGTGATTAGCAATCCAGTCTTAGTGGCGCAGAACATCACGGATTTCTTAAGGTGTGAGCACTCTCGGTCGACGTGGTCTGAGGACCATCTTGGCGAGAAAGCATCGGCGCAATTCGATGAAGGACTGAGAAAAGTTCTTACGCCCTTCGCAAGCGACGGCACTTTGACTTTCTC